>URYT01000006.1 GCA_900552185.1 uncultured Collinsella sp.
CCCGCCTGGCCTATGCGCTGGCGGCCGATGAGTGCGACATTACCCTGCCCGAGCTGGCGCAGCTGTGCGACGTGTTCTACATCGGCGGCACCAAGTGCGGCGCTCTGTGCGGCGAGGCCGTGGTGTTTTGCGGCATGCACGCTCCGGCGCACCCCATTCCGCGCATTAAGCAGCACGGCGCGCTGTTGGCCAAGGGCCGCCTGACGGGCGTGCAGTTTGAGGCTCTTTTTACCGATGGCCTGTATTTTGAGATTGGTCGACAGGCGATTGAGACGGCCCAGGCGCTACGTCGTGTGCTGCACGAGCGCGGTTACCAGTTCTTTTTGGAGACGCCCACAAACCAGCAGTTTGTGATCCTGCCCAACGAGGATATGGCCCGCATTCGCGAGCATGCCTCGATTGAGTACTGGGAAAAGTACGATGAGACCCACACGGTGGTGCGCTTTTGCACCAGCTGGGCCACGACGCAGGAGGACATCGACGCGCTGGCGGCTGTCCTGTAGCCTGATGTAATGACGAGGGGCCGCCTTGCGCTTGGTTTGGCGCAGGGCGGCCTTTGCTTTTTGGGGAGAAGGGTTGTATGACCGAGATGTCCGAGCCGACGATTCGCCTGGCGACGCCCGATGACGCATCGGCGTTGCTTGCCATTTACGAGCCGTATGTGCGCCAGACGGCGATTACCTGCGAATACGAGGTGCCGAGCGTTGAGGAGTTCGCCGGGCGTATTGAGCGTACGCTCAAGCGCTATCCGTATTTGGTGATGGAGTTGGACGGGCGTCCGGTAGGCTACGCCTATGTGAGTCCGCTCAACAGCCGCGAGGCATACGACTGGTCGGTCGAGACATCGATCTACCTGGCGCGCGACATGCGCCACGGCGGGCTGGGCCGCAAGTTGCACGATGCGCTCAAGCAATGTCTGATCGCGATGGGCATCACCAACATGTGCGCGCTCATCGCCGTGCCGCACGACAAGGACGATGAGTATCTGACGCATAACAGCCAGGACTTCCATGCCCATATGGGGTATCGCCTGGTGGGTGCCTTCGACCGCTGCGCCCAAAAGTTCGGTCGCTGGTACGACATGTGCTGGATGGAGCTAGTCCTAGCCGAGCGCACACCCAACCAACCCAAGCCAACCTGGTTCCCCGACCTCCCCAAACCTACCATTTAGGGACAGGTTTTTTGGCAGGTTAGCCGATGGGCTCAGTGTATTTGGCGCGGTCGGTGCGTTGGATGCGCTTGGAGACATGGAGCGGGCGGCCGTCGGTGTCGTAGACGTAGTCGGTGATCAGGATCAGCGCCTGCCCGCGCTCAACGTTGAGCAAAAACGCTTCGTTTTGCGAGGCATAGCACACCTCAAAGGTCTTATGCCCCTGTGCCGGCGCGCGATGGAATTCCTGGCGCAGCGTGGCGTAGAGCGAACCGTTGATATCGCGGTCGATGAGTGCCTCGAAGCTTGGCGGCAGATAGGTGGTCTCCAGGCACAGCGGCGCATCGTCCAGATAACGCAGACGGACAAGTTTGACGAGCTTGCTGCCCACGGCGGCGTCAAAGAACTTAGCTATGCTGCCGGCCGCCTTGGCAAAGCCCGAGTCCACGGTGCGCGTGGTGGGCTTCATGCCCTGGCCTTCGACCTGCTTGGTATAGCTCGAAAACACCAGGTTGTTCTCGTGGAGCGCGGGCGTGTCGGCCACAAAGGCGCCACGCCCGCGCTCGGTGCGCACCAGGCCCTCATCAACGAGCACCTTAAGGGCGTGGCGCACGGTGCTGCGCGACAGCCCCGATTCGTCCATGAGCTCCATCTCGGACGGCAGCTTGTCTTCGCGCGCGTAGACGCCGGCGGCGATGCGGTCACGCAGCATGCCCGCCAAGCGCTCGTATTGGGCCAGTCTCTTTTTAGATGAAGCGTTCATGCGATCAACCTGTATCTAACTTGTATTCGAGTCTAATCAAGCATGTATTCAATACAACAACAAAACCGCTGGTAGCTAGTTATCAAAAACCGCATCAGCAAAATGTCTAAGACAAATATAGCATACAACTAGTCGACATAACCAAAACATGTATGTAGCTTGTATGCCTGTGATGAGCATCAAACGAGAAGAAAGGCTGATGCACGATGACTACTCAGGAACAGGTTAAGGACGTCGTCTCCCAGGTTTTGGCCGACAAGGCAGACAAGGGCGGCATCAAGCGCGTCGTGTGGATTGGCGCCGGCGGATCCAACGGCGGCAACTATCCTGCCCAGTACTTTATGGAGCACGAGGCCACGCAGGTCGTGAGCTCCAGCTACACCAGCAATGAGTTCGTGCACGCCACGCCCGCCTATGTCAACGAGAACACCCTGGCCGTCGTCGTGTCCATGCGCGGCACCAAGGAGACCATCGTCGCCGCCCAGGTCGCCAAGGACCACGGCGCCAGCACCATCGCCATCTATGTCGACGAGTCCGGCCTCACCGAGGTCTGCGACTACAAGATCCAGTACGACAGCCTAGCCGTCGACGAGTCCTGCATGGGCCGCACCAACTCCGCCGTCGTGACCATGATCGCCATGGAGCTCACGCAGCAGACCGAGGGCTATGTCGAGTATGAGACCGCTATGGCCGCCTTCGACCTGGTCGACCCCATCTATCGCAAGGCCGTCGAGTACACCCGTCCGCTCGCCGCCAAGTGGGCCGAGCAAAACGCCGACAAGCCCTGCATCAACGTCATGGCTCAGGGTCCGCTCTTTGGTGCTGCCTACGTCTTTAGCATCTGCAACGTGCAGGAGATGCTGCAGATTGACTCCTGCACCATCAACACCTGCGACTTCTTCCATGGCCCCTTCGAGATCCTGGACAAGCGTACCTCGCTGTTCCAGCTCATCAGCGTCGGCCGCAGCCGCTGCAACGATGAGCGCGGCATCCGCTTCGTCAACCAGTACGGTGGCGAGCGCGTCTATCAGCTCGACGCCAAGGAGCTCGGCCTCAATGACATCAAGGACAGCGTGAGCGAGTACTTCAACCACCTGATCTTTGCCCCGATCCTCAACAATGTGTACATGCGCGCGCTCTCTGCCGTCACCCACAAGGACTACATGACGCGCCGCTACATGTGGAAGCTGGACTACTAGGGGATAGAGCGGCCTAACAGCTCGATGTCCTCATAAGTTGCGGTGGAATAGTTCCTGTTGGGGGCTTGAAGCCTCTATTTAGGAACTATTTCACCGCAATCGCCAAATGATCCGCTGGGGACGGAGGAAAACGGATCACTTTTCCGCTCGCCGATTTGTGTCTTGAAAAATGTATATAACGACTATAACGTAGTGTGAAACATATTGGAAACAATACCGAGGAGGCTGCGTTGAAGAAAAGCAATCTGGGCTATGTGCTGGTGCTGATCGCCGCGCTTATGTGGGGCAGCATCGGAATCTTTGTAAACGGCATCTCAGCCATGGGCGTTTCGTCCCAGAGCATGGCTGCCTTTCGCTTGTTGGTCGGAGCGCTTGTCTTGGCGCCGGTCCTGATGTTTATGGGCTGCCGTCCGGGTGAGGGGTCTACCGTGGCTCAGGGTCCCCTGGCGCTATTCAAGGCAAGCCCCAAAGAGCTCGTCCCCTGCGCACTTGTCGGTATCGTCGGCTTGGCCGTCGCCAACACCTGCTATTACGAGTGCATGGGCGAGGTGGGTATGTCTACGGCCTCGGTGCTGCTCTACACCTCGCCGGTGTTTGGCGTCATGCTCGGCCGCGTGCTTTATCGCGAGGACGTGACCCCCAACAAGCTCGTTGCCATTGTCTTTAACATCGTTGGCTGCGTGCTTGCGGTGACCAATGGCGACCTTTCCGGTTTTCATTTTTCGGTTTGGGGCGTCACGTCGGGCGTGATTGCAGGCCTTTGTGGTGCGTCGCTCGCGGTGTTTAGCCGGATAGCAACCAAGACGGTCCACCCGCTGGCTGTCACGTTTTGGGGCTTTGTTTTTGGCGGTGCGGTTATGGCGGCTATCGCGGCTCCGTGGCCGGATGTCGCCGCGGCAATGTCGCCACAGCTGCTGCTGCTGTTCCTTGGCTTTGGACTCATCCCCACAGCCGTGGCTTACATCTTATATATGCAGGGTCTGTCCATGGGGCTCGAGACATCGAAAGTTCCCGTCGTAATGTCTTTCGAGACGGTCGTTACCGTACTGGTGGGCATTGGTGTCTATGCCGAGCCCGCCGGCGTGATCAAAGTCCTGGGCATCGTGCTGGTGCTCGCGTCCATCCTGATTATGAACACCGACTTCTCCAAGCTGCGCAACAGTGTGTTTGTCGGTCATGTTGTTGAGAGCATGACCTTTAAGCCCAACGCGTGGTGGACGGAGAAATCGCAGGACATGGATCTGTTTAAGGAGCGCACCGGCATTGCGCTGGAACCCACCGTACAGGAAAGCCCCTGGTACTTCGTGCGATAGAGGATTGCGCGCAGGGTCTGACCTCGGGTTATCCAGCCAGCGCCGGCCTACCCGGCCCCAACGTTTCGAGTACGTTAAACCCGTCAACGGTCGATTTTCACCCGCGAACGGTCTTTATACTAATTAGCAATATCCGCAACGTATAAGACGTTATAATGACCATAACGAAAAGGAGGAGGCAAGATGAATCAGATCATTCTCGCATCTCATGGCGGCCTGGCCGCAGGCGCCAAAGACACGCTCGAGATGGTTCTCGGCGACGTGTCGAACGTCCACGTCGTGTCGCTTGCTCGTGACGACAAGGAGCCCATCACCAATAAGGTGGACGCCATGATCGCCACGTTCAACACGGACGACACCGTCTATGTGCTGACCGATATGCTCGGCAGCTCGGTCAACAACAACATGGTCGAGCTTTCCAAGAACGGCACGAAGTTCACGGTTGTCAGCGGTTTCAACATCCCGCTGGCGCTCACGCTCGCTATGAGCCCCGTCCCCGTCAAGGGCGCTGAGCTCGCGGCCCTCATCAACGAGGCCCGCACCGGTCTGACCAACCCCAACGCGCCGGTCGAGGTCGCCGCGGCTCCCGCCAAGAAGGCCAAGGCGTCCCGTCACAGCTCCGGTCCCGCCAAGATCGTCCTCGCACGTCTTGACTACCGTCTGCTGCACGGCCAGGTCGTCTTTACCTGGACCACCAAGGTTCAGGCCGAGCGCATCATCGTCGTCGACAACGCTGCCGCCAACGATGACATCAAGAAGGGCGCTCTTAAGCTTGCCAAGCCCCAGGGCGTGCGCCTGAACGTCTTCACCGTCGAGCGTGCCCTCGCCAAGATGGACAAGCTCAACACCCTCGGCGAGCGTGTCATGTTCGTCTTTGGCAACACGGCCGAGATGCTGCAGTTCTGCCAGGGCTACAAGCTCGACGCCATCAACCTGGGCGCCACCGCCAACCACGACGGTGCCGATCAGGTCGGCGGCAAGGACAGCTCCGTCTTCCTCGACGCCACCCAGAAGGCCGACGTCAACCAGCTGCTCGACATGGGCATCAAGCTCTACGTCCAGCAGACCCCTACGTATCAGAGCGTCGACATCGACGCCAAGCTGTAATCAACCAGGCTTTTGCCTGACTGAAAGGAGAAGGGTATGAATACGTTCATCAGTGCGGTGCTCGTCGGCCTCGTCGGCGTGTTCTGCATGTGGGACTCCCGCCTGCTCGGTCGTCTTAACTTCGAGCAGCCCCTCGTTGGCGCTACGCTCGTCGGTCTGCTGCTGGGCGATGTGCCCACCGGCCTTGCCGTCGGTGCCGCCGTCGAGCTCGTGTCCATGGGCCTGGTGCAGGTCGGCGCCGCCGTTCCGCCCGATATGGTCCTGGGCGGCATCGTGGCCGCTGCCTTCGCATGCCTGACCGATGCTTCCGCCGAGACCGCCATGACGATCGCCATCCCGGTCGCCGTCCTGGGCCAGCTCCTCGGCATCGTGTTCCGTTCCATCATCGCCGCCCTCACCCATGTGGCAGATAGCGCGATCGATAACGGAAAGTTCAAGACCGCTTACCGTATGCACATCTGCGCCGGCTCCGGTCTGTACGCCGTCATGTACTTCCTGCCGATCTTCCTCGCCGTCTTTGTTGGCACCGACCTGGTCCAGGCCATCGTCAACATGGTTCCCGAGTGGCTGTCCACTGGTCTTAACGTTTCGACCAAGATCATGACCGCCTACGGCTTGGCCCTGCTGCTCACCATGATGATCAAGAAGGGCATGACTCCGTTCCTGTTCATCGGTTTCCTGCTCGCCGCTTACCTCAACCTGTCCGTCATCGCGGTCGCTCTGATCGGTGTGTGCCTGGCTGTCGTCTTCATGGGCTTCAAGTTCAACGGTTCCCATGCAGCCGCCGGTGTCGATTCCGACTACGATCCGCTCGAAGACGACGAAGACTAAGGAGGAACACACTATGGCAACCGCAACCAAGGACGTGTCCCTGAACAAGAAGGTCAGCCAGTTCTTCTGGCGCTCCTGGGCCATCCAGGCCTCTTGGAACTACGAGCGTCAGATGAACATGGGCTTCCTCTACGGCATGGTTCCCACGCTCGATCGCCTCTATCCGGATGAGTCCGACCCCAAGCAGCTCGCTGCTAAGAAAGAGGCTTACCACCGTCACATGGCGTTCTACAACTGCACCCCGCAGACGAGCGCTTTCATCCTGGGCCTCGCCGCCTCCATGGAGGAGGAGTACGCCAAGGATCCCGAGAACTTCGATCCCGATTCGATCAACGCGGTCAAGACCTCCCTCATGGGTCCGCTTTCCGGCATCGGTGACTCCTTCTTCCAGGGCACCATCCGCGTTATCGCCTTTGGTCTGGGCGTTCAGCTGGCTCAGCAGGGCTCCATCATGGGCCCGATCCTGGCCATGCTCATCTCCATCGTCCCCTCTGTGCTGATCACTTGGTTCGCAGCCAAGATGGGCTATCAGGGCGGCCACGAGTACCTGAGCAAGCTTCAGGGCGGCGACCTCATGGAGAAGCTCATGTATGTCTGCGGCATCGTGGGTCTTATGTCCGTGGGCGGCATGATCGCCACGCTGATCGGCGCCACCACCCCGCTGCAGTTCGCTGAGGGCACCGTCGTGATCCAGGACATCCTGGACGGCATGATGCCCCAGATGATCTCTCTCGGCCTCACCGGCCTTATGTACTGGCTCATCAAGAAGAACGTCAACACCGGTTGGCTTCTCGTGATCGCCATCGTGGGCGGCATCGCCCTCTCCGCGGCCGGCATCCTGGCCTAGTCGCGAACAAGCGTCTAACCGCTTTCCCCGGGGGGCCTGCCTGACATCCCATACCCCAGGCAGGCTCCCATCCCTAAATGTGTCAAAGGGACAGCTCCTTTGACACATCCTCAATGGGCCGGCGACTCGGTCCAAACCACGGTAACCCTGCGAGCGCCCGGCAATGTGGCGTCGCAAAAATCGAAAGGAATGTGTCAGATGTACGAGATCGACCTTAACCTCCCTAAGCAGATCGTCGCTGACGTCCTGTCCAACCACGAGATCCACAGCGTCGCCTTCGTCGGCTGCGGCGCTTCCATGTCCGACCTTTACCCTGCCAAGTACTTCTTGGCCAACAACACGGACAAGCTGAACGTTCAGATCTTCACCGCTAACGAGTTCAACTACGACACGCCCTCCTGGGTCAACGAGCACACCTTCGTGATCACCTGCTCCCTCGGTGGCTCCACGCCCGAGACCGTCGAGGCCAACAAGACCGCCAAGAAGCACAACTGCCCGGTCGTCTCCCTCACCAACAAGGCTGGCTCCGCTCTGACCGTCGACGCCGACCATGTCATCGTTCACGGCTTCCACGCCAACTACGCTGCCAAGTGCGAGAGGCCCGGCTATGCCATCGCTCTTGCTGTCGAGATCCTTCAGCAGACCGAGGGCTATGACCACTACGAGGACATGATCACCGGCCTCACCAACGTCTTCGATCTCTGCGAGAACGCCGCTCAGCACTGCAAGAAGCTCGCCAAGAAGTTCGCCGAGGACTTCAAGGACGACAAGATGATCTACTTCATGGCTTCCGGCGCCTCCGAGAAGATGGCTTACTCTCACGCCGCCTTCCTGTTCACCGAGATGCAGTGGATCGACGCCGCCGCCTACAACACCGGCGAGTACTTCCACGGCCCGTTCGAGGTTTCCACCGAGGGTAAGCCCTACGTCTTCTTCATGTCCGATGGCGCTACCCGTCCGATGGACGCCCGCGCCCTCACCTTCCTTGAGCGCATGGGCGCCAAGGTCGCTCTGATCGACTCCAAGGACTACGGCCTGGCTGACGCCGTGCCCGCGAGCGTCGTCACCTACTTCAACCCGCTGCTGCACCTCGCCGTTATGCGCGAGTACGGCAACCAGATCGCCGAGGCCCGTCAGCACCCGCTGACCATGCGTCGCTACATGTGGAAGCTTTCCTACTAATCACAAGTAAGTAGACCTTACGGGTTGATTGAGAGGGGATGGGGTTTGCGCCCCGTCCCCTTTTTTGCTATCGAAAGGAGATGCGTATGATCAAGGCAGTGCTGTTTGACATGGACGGCGTGCTGGTCGATACCGAGTGGTTCTACAACCGTCGCCGCGTGGCATTTATGGAAGAGAAGGGCTTCCACTTTGACGAGATCCCCGATCTTTCGGGGTCTAATGAGCCCGCCATCTGGAAGGCGCTGGTGCCCGACGATGTTGAGCTGCGCGAGCGCCTGCGCGTGGAGTACAAGCAGGTCTACAGCCCGGACCACCCCGTTCCGTATGCCGAGCTTCTCAACGAGCAGACGGAGCCGGTGATGCGTGAGCTGCACGAGCGCGGCGTGAAGTGTGCCATCGCAAGCTCGTCCTATCGCGAGCTCATTGACGAGCTAGTGGAGATTGCCGGTATCGCCGACGTGCTGGACTACACTATCAGCGGTCACGAGTGCAGTGCGTTTAAGCCCGACCCCGAGATCTACCTGCGTGCCATGGAGGCGCTGGAGGTGGAGCCTACCGAGTGCCTGGTTATCGAGGATTCGCCTTTGGGCATCGAGGCCGGCAAGCGCTCCGGCGCCCGCGTCCTGGCACTGCGTCCGCACGAGGGCGTCAACCTCGACCAATCGCGAGCCGATGCCGTTATCGATAATCTGACCGACATTTTGGCCGCTTTGTAATGTCAATCCGCCGCGAGAAGCACGGGTTCAAACGTTTTTTGCGGTGGACTGGCTCAATTTGGTTTCGATTTTGATCCGTTTGGCTTCGATTCGGGCTAAGTGAGTAGACTTTTTGGCGCAGGCCGAGCACAATGCATATCTTCCTTTGTAAAACCGCAGGTCACAGAGGTGGCTGTTTTGGGTGTGCTCGGCAGATCGTAAAAAGTCTACTCACTTGGAATTTAGCCCTTTGGTCGTGGGGGTTGCTGGTCCCGTTTTGGTTGTCGAGAGAGGGTGAATTGAAGCGCCCCCGCACGCTCATGCTACAATCGCGGGCATGCCCCACAACTACATCTGCCTTCGAAAGGAGCCTGCGTGGCGAACGCCATCGAACAGCTCACGGACCGCGTGCTCGTGCTCGGCCGCCTCACCATCGTCCGCCGCGCCATTACCGCCGTGGCGGTCACCATTTCTGCCGTTCTCCAGACATTTCTGATCCAGGCGTTCATTCGGCCCGCCGACCTGCTTCCGAGCGGTCTTACCGGCGTCGCGGTCCTGCTCGATCGCGTTACCTCGCTGGGCGGCGTTCACATCGACATCTCACTCGGTATGCTTGCGCTCAACATCCCCGTGGCGCTCCTATGCTGGAGCGGCATCAGCAAGCGCTTCGTCATCTTCTCGATGATGCAGGTCGTGCTCTCATCGCTGTTCCTCAACATCTTTCACTTTGCTCCGTTTTTGGGCGACAAGATCATGCTCATCATTTTTGGCGGCGTGGTCTCGGGTCTGGGCGCTGCCATCGCGCTAAAGTCCGGCGCATCCACCGGCGGCACCGACTTTATCGCGCTGTGGGTCTCCAACCACACGGGCAAGACTATCTGGGGCGTCATCTTTGGTTTCAACTGCTTTATCCTGGCGATCTTTGGTTTTATGTTTGGCTGGGACAAGGCGGCGTATTCCATCGTGTTCCAGTTTATTTCGACCAAGACCATCGACAGTTTCTATCGTCGTTACGATCGCGTGACGCTGCAGATCACGACGCGTAAGGCAGACGAGGTCATGACTGCCTACGTAAACCATTTTCAGCACGGCATTAGCTGCGCCGAGGTCGTCGGCGGATATAGCCGCGAAAAGATGTACCTGCTGAACACCGTTGTCTCGACCTACGAGAGTCAGGACATTATCAAGCTGGTGTGCGACGTTGATCCCGGCGCCGTGATCAATGTGTTCCACACGCTCAACTTTGTGGGCGGCTGGTGGGGTGGTCATGTCGACGAGCCCATGCCCACGGCCGTTCCCGATCCCGACAAGCCCGCACGCATGGCCAGCAGGCAGGCGCGCTTCAGCGAACAGGACAGCCTGCAGCAGGACGACGGCAAGTAGGGTATTGGCATTTTGCCGGTCCTGCGCAACCCATCCGAACGAGCCCCCCCAAAAGCCCCGTTGCTTTCGAGAGGCTCTCGTTTGCCCAGATAAAACCTACCAAAATGAAGCTGTCGCTTTTTGGTAGGGAGGGTGTATCGTTTTATCATTATGAGGTAATATGAAACTAGACGTTATATACGTATTAGTTATTTCGATATTTCGATAAGAGTGATTAGATATGCCTGCGCCCAAAAATGCACCGCTTTACCAGCAGATTTACGACGAAATCAAGGATGCGATCGAGAAAGGTGTTTATGCACCCAAGGAACGTATTCCGTCCGAGCTTGAGCTAGCCGAGCAGTACGACGTGAGCCGCATTACGGTGCGCCGCGCTGTCGAGGAGCTGTGCTCCGATGGCTACCTGGTTAAGCAGCAGGGCCGTGGCACCTTTGTCTCCACGCCGCACATCAACCGTCAGTTTCACGCCTCGACGCTGCAGACGTTTACCGCGCTGTGTGCCGGCAACGGCATGAAGGCCGGTGCGCACGTGATCGATCGCCAGATCGTTCCGGCGCGCCAAAACGAGATGGAGTTCTTTGGCCTGCAGAAGGATGCGCTGCTGCTGCATATCAAGCGCGTGCGTACGGCCGACGGCGAGCCCATCTTTGAGGAGAACATCTTTGTGCCGTTTGATGCCTATCGCGAGCTGTTGACGGCCGATCTTGAGGACAAGTCGATTTTTGCCGAGGTCGAGCGTGTTGGCGGAACGCCGATTGTCTCGGTTGGCTACCGCACGGTCGAGGCCGTTCGTGCCAATACCGAGCAGGCGGCCGAGCTGGGCATTGCTCCGCACGATCCGCTGCTCAACCTGCGTGCCGGCTTCACGGGCCCCAATGGCGAGCCGGTCCTGATGGGTAAGCAGTACTACGTGGGATCGCGCTACGTTATGGTCATGTAAGTTACGCGGTTTTACCAAACCGCGTAACGGCTCGACGCTGCAAACCCGCCAGAACGGCAATCTGCCTTTCAGCTTCGACGGCATGACCAAAAGGTCAATGCCGCCTCGCTTCAAGGCACCTTGCTCGCTCTGGCGGGTTTTCGCTGACGTTTTTCGACCTGCATCGTTGCCAGAGTTGGCACCAATGACTAATGCGGTAGCAAGCTACGTCGGTCCGATTAATCGGCTGGGTTTCTGAGGTGCGGCAGATTCCCGTGAAAGAGGTGCGCCGCGTACTTTGGGTACGCAAGCGACGAATGAACGGGAAGGTGCCGTGCCTCGGGAAGACAGACAGTTACGCCGAGGGTTCCTGCTGCGTAATGCAGTGGATATTTCCGCCGCCGAAGACGACCTGCTCGGACTGAACGCCGACGCACTTGTAGACGCCCTCGCCCCAGACCTCGTCGTAGATCTTCTGGAGCGTGTCAACGGCAAGCTGGTCGTTCTCGTCGCCGTACTGCGGGACGATAACGCCGTGGTTGGTGACCAGGTAGTTCATGTAGGAGGCGATCAGCGGCTCATCGGCGACGCGCGGCTCGGCGTTCTCGTCGGCGTCGATGGTGTCGCAGGAAGTCTGGTCCATGAACAGCGGGTTCACGGGCATGCAGAGCTTGTAGACCTTCATCTTGCGGCCCTTGGCGTCAACGGCGTTGGAGAGGGTCTCGTAGATGGCGTGGCACTGCTCGTAGAACGGATACTCGGGATCGTCAGTCCAGATGCAGGCCATGACGCCCGGAGCGATGAATGTGGCGACATCATCGATGTGACCGTTGGTCTCCTCGGGGTCGATGCCCTCCTTGACCCAGATGACCTTCTCGACACCCAGGTAATCCTTGAGGTGCTCGTCCATATAGGCGCGAAGTTCCTCGCTCCAGGGCTCGAACTTCCTCTTGAACTTGGGCCAGATGGACTCGGAATCCTCTTCCTCCTCCAGAACCGCAGAGCAGGTGCGGCCCGGGGAAAGCAGGCACTGGTCGGTCACGACCACGGTGCCCTCGCCGTCGACGGTGATGGAACCGCCCTCGAGGATCATGTCATCGGGACGATAGCGACGGCAGCCGGAGAGCTCAGCTATCTTAAGGGCGATCTGCTCGTCCTTGTCCCACGGGAAATAGAGGCCGTCGACGAGGCCGCCGTAGGCGTTGAAGTGCCAGTGGTTGGCGCGCTTATCGCCCTTGCCATTGATAACAAAAGTGGCAGCGGTGTCGCGGAACCAAGCGTCGTCGGTGGTCATCTCGATAACGGTAACGTTCTCGTCTTCCTCAAAGACGGCCTTGCAGTTAGCGTAGTCGGCCTGATTGACGCATATGGTAACCGGAGTGAACTCGGCAATAGCGCGAGCGATGGCGGCATATTGCTTCTGAGCCGGCTTGGCGCCATGGGCCCAGGTATCGGTGCGATGGGGCCAGCCCATCCACACGCGATCCTGCGGAGCGAACTCAGCAGGCATAAAGTAGCCGTCGGCCTTAGGGGTGGACTCGGACTCGGTGATCGTACGCATAAGATTTCCTCCAAATCGAACGATCGCTTGCTGCAGGCGGGTTACCCGCAGCCTAAAACCAAGAGGTGGCGGACGCCCGTTCCCCGGCAAAGGTCGGGGCGCCCGGCGCCGGTTTTCACGGAGTCGCACCGGCAAGCGACGACGTAACCTGGCGCGCGGAGACAAAACGCACGAAGGATACGGAAGAGAGATTGGGGCGGGCGGTGATTACCAGAGCTATCGTTCACACCCACCCCGGGGAATGGTCAAGTAGCGAGGAGGGTTGGAGCCCCGAATCCGGGTGCTCTAGTCCTCTTCGGCCTCGGCGGCCTCCTCAGCGAGACGCTGAGCAGCCAGCTCGGGGGTGAGACCCTTGTACTCGGTCTCGCGACCCTTAGCACTGACGACGCGGACAACCTCGCCAATAAGCAAAAGCACGATGAAGATAACGATCATCGGGACCTTATCGCCAATCTCATCGACAGAGAACGGAATCAGCGTTGCAACGATAGCCAGAATCAGCTCGATGCAGGGAATAGCCAGCATGACCTTCATCATGGCGCCCTTAAACGGGAACGTAAAGATGCGCGCACGGTTAGGGTCGTTCTTACGAAGGTTGAGGAATGCCGGGAACATCGGGATGTAGGTGAGCAGCAAGAATACAACGGAGGTACCGAAGAGCATCCAGAAGACACCGTTGGAGATGGCGTCGATGGGAACGAGCTGCAGGCACAGCACCAGGGAGGCGACGATGGCGTTGACCAGGTTGGCGCCGTTGGGCATGTCGTCATCCGAGATCATCGAGGCAAAGACCTTGGGCATGTTGCCATGCTCGGCAGCATAACGAGCAACGGAGTTGACGCCGAAGGACCAGGCAGCCATGTTGGCGAACAGGGTGATCAGGAAGGCAATGCAGATGACCTTGAAGATCATGGAGTCGCCCACCATGGTCTGGACAGCGTAGATCATGCCGTAGTCGGGATCGATGGAATCGGCCGGCACCGCAGCGCCGATGCCAAAGCCAGCGAACAGATAGATCACGGCGATAGACAGGCCGCCGACGATGATAGCCTTGGGGATATCGCGAGCGGGATCGGCCATATCGTCGGTCATGGTGCAGATGACCTCGAAGCCCATGAAGTTAAAGATGATGATCGACAGGTAGCCGAGAGCGTTGGTGTTGGTAAGCTCGGGCAGGAAGGTGGCAGCGGACATGTCGTTCGCAAAACCGTTCTCCATGGCATACCAAATGCCCAGAGCGCCGACGATAACGGCAACGGCGACCTTGACGATGGCGCCGCCGTTCAGGACCCACTCGGAGTCGGCCGCCTTGGAGCGGCCCATGAGGTAGACGATCCACACAAAGGCAAGATCGATACCCAACTTGGCGATCAGATTGAACTCGACGCCAAAGACCATGCCCAGAATGTCGGGGAACATGGTAGCCAGCGAGGCGATCCACAGCGGGTAGTTAACCCAGTAGTAGTACGAGATGCGGGCGCCCCACTTGTCGCCCAGGCCATCACGTACCCAGTCGTAAATGCCGCCCTCGCCGTCATAGGTAGTGCCGAGCTCGGCGACAACCATGCCATAAGGGAGCAGGAAGGTCAGGATCAGGAAGATCCACCAGAAGAACTGCTGGTTGCCAATGGCAGCAGCGGGAGCGGCGGCCTCGCAAACGAAGACGACGCAGATGATGGTCGAAATGACCGTCAAGAAGGAAAGCTTCTTCTTTCCGTCGCTCATGATGAGCTCCTTCGCTCAGTCTTGGACAAATCGAGACCCTTAAGATATTAAGACAATTGCCAAGCCTCGGTGAGCGGGCGACAGGAGACGAGCATCCGCCGCCCGCAAACGCGCTTTTAGAAGCCTTGAGGCTTAGAGCTGCTCGAGAGCCTCGAGAGCGGCGCTCTCGCTTGCCGCCTACGCCTCGTCTCGCCGACAGTTCTTTATCTATGGCAGCGGCGTTTTTATTTGCTATGCCTTCGAGATGACCGAGATTTTCTTTTTTGAATACACGCTGCAAAAACTAGAGCTTTCCAGCTAGCGACTATTACCCAATCATCATGCCCGTGATGCGGACCCCTGTGGCGACCGCTTCGCAGGCTTTTATTTGGGCCATTGCCAGGGACTTGCTCGACAAACATTCTAAAAAGCAATTCGTTATCCCCGTCGTAACGTTTTTGCTGTGCGAGTCGCTGACTATCGACGCTGTCCCCTACGGCCCCATGCATCAGTGGCTCTACTACGCAATGCGCCAGGTGTTCCTTATCTTTGTGGGGCTGTACATCTTTTGGACGGCTCATAAAAGTACAAAGGTCGAGTTGAAGGCACGCGTTAACAACCAACGAAAGCACCTGATTATCGGCGCCGTCCTGGTCGGGTGCATCGTTGCCGAGGACTTCTACAGCATCCTGGTCGTCCCCATGAGCCTGGCGCCCTCTTGGCTGCAGCTATACCTGTCCGAGCGCAACTTTAGCGAGAACGTCTTTGCGTGCTACTTTGCGATTCTGCTCATCGCCTACACCTATCACGTGCTTTCGATTCGCATGCAGGAGGCGTCCGAAGAAAAGAACGCCAGCGATCTTGATCGACACATCGAAGGGCAAATGCCCTCTTATCGCAACGCCTACAAGCTCTCCAACCGCGAAGCCGAGGTTTTGCGTCTGGTAGTGCGGGGCAAGTCGAACCAAGAATTCCTTGCCGTGGGCACCGTCAAGACCCACATCCACAACATCCTGGTCAAAACCGAACAGCAAAATCGCACGACGTTAATCCTCCACTTTTGGAAGCGCTAACCTGCCAAAAAGGGACAGGTTTATTTTGGTATGTTTTATCTGGGCAAACGCCAGCCGCCACGAGAGAGCTGTTTTTCCCTCGTGGCGGTCTTCTAGCAGAAAAACCAAGTGAGTAGGCTTTTTGCAGGAGGCCAAGCACGCCCCAAAACGCCACAGCTCTGACCTGCGGTTTTATCGATCATTTGTCGCGATGTACTCGGCAAGTTCAAAAAAGTCTACTCACTTGCATCCGAGACACACCAGATAGGCAAAAACCGCCGCGAAAGGCGCCCGGCTCCCTTCGCGGCGGTTATTTGCTCTGGTTTTGCGACCGTTTTGCCCGCTTGTTATTCGCTGTAGCGGGTGGCGATGGCAGCTTGTACCATGCCGGCGCTCATGAGGTAGGTCACCAAGAAGTAGCCACCGTATGCCGCCAGGAAGATCGCGCAGGTGAGGCCCACGGTGCCGCCGATGCTCATATTTCCGAATATGCTCACCAGCTCGATGATCACCTTAAGTGCCACAAAGGAGTGCGCCAGGCCCACTGCCAGCGGGAACAAGAAGAATACCGCTTGCTGCGCCATCACCGAATGGCGAATCTGGCGGTCGTCGCAGCCGATCTGTGCCAGCACACGATAGCTGCGGCTGCCGTCGGCCACGTTGGAGAGTTGCTGGATCGACAGAATCGCCGCGCATGCAACGACCAAAACAAAGCCGATGTAGATGGCTAGGTAACTAATAAGACCGTTCATTTGCGCTGCTTGTGTGTACATCTCGGAGCGTGTGATAAAGATTCCCCACGACCCCGGCTCTTTGCCGTCAACGAGCAGATTGTCGAGCAGAGTGTATTTAATGCTCTCGTCTGCCTCGGTCGTATCTATCCCCTGTTTGTAGTTAACGAGCAGGCTACTGGAATACGGCTGCAGATTAAGCTGGGACAACAGCTCGTCGGCAACGACGACGGTACCCGGATTACTGCCCATCGCCGAGTTGGCGATGGCCGCCGTATCTTCGTCCGACTTATCGGTTGCGGGCTTGAGCGTATGCCCGCCCAAGGTAAGGGCATGGCCGCCAGCCATATACTTGGTGTACAGGTCGACCAGCTCGCCGCCCATATCACATGTGAGCAGATACTGGTCGTGACCGATGTGCACCGGCTCCTCGCCCATCATCTGACGCAGTTTGTTGTACTGGCTCGCCGGCGTCACAAACAGACCCATCGTATCGGCATTGCTACCCCCGAACGCCTTGGGAAGCTTTTCGCCCATGATCTTGCACATCTCACTTGGGGTCACCGGAGGATTCGAGCCGCCAAATGGGTAACTCAGATACGAATCGATCTGCACATGCTCACCGGCAACATCGGCGATATCGACCTTCTTGCCGGTCTCGTCGTTGTTGTCCGCCGACTTGCTCTTGCCGTGCCATGCAGGGTACAAATCGACCGTTGTATCGGCCAACACCATGCTATCGGCCTCAGACGAATTGACATACCCTTTGTACCCTTTGTAGTAGTCGAGCGTATCGGGCGTGTAATAGACATACGTCTGAGACACGTCAACAGGGTTATAGCGCTCCAGGTTTTCATTCATCACGTTGGCAATTGACATACCGCACGTCACCGAGGTGATGGCCAAAAACAGGAGCATCGCGATGACGCCCATCGAAAAGCACACCGTGTTGACCTTGGCCGCAAACTGGCGCACGGTAAACATGTTGAGGCCGCGCCAATACACGCCGCGCAGGCTCTGTAGCAGCTTGATGAGCATGCCCGAGAGTCCCCAGAACAGGGCAAAGGTGCCCACGGTAACCATAGCGGTCGTAATACCAAACTGGTTCATGGCCTCTTGCAGCTTGCTGTCCGTCGCGGTTAGCGGGAACCCATCACGTAGCAGACGGTAATAGGCCACGCCCACCAGCACCGCACCCACGGCAAAGATGGCAATCGCGATCCAGGGGTTGCGTGTCTTGATGCTCTCGTTGCGACGCTCGGCACCCATAAGCTCGATGAGTTTGGTGCGACGCGCGGCGCGGAGGTTCAGCAGTAGCGTGAGCACAAACATTACGAGCATGCAGGCAAGGGTCAGATTGAACGCATGCATCGAGAAAAAGAAGTGGAAATTGGCGATCTGTGTCTTAAAGAGCGAGGCCGTAAAGAACGTCATGAGTTGGGAGAGTCCCACACCCAGCACAATGCCGGCGACAAAGGCCACCACCGAGACAATCACCGTCTCGAGCGCCATGATCGTGGCGACGCGCCCGCGCCCCATGCCGAGCACCTGGTACAGGCCAAACTCCTTCTTGCGGCGTTTCATGATGAAGTTATTGGCATACACCATCAAAAAGGCCATGACACCGGCCAAAAAGTACGTCAGGTCGCCGAGCATGCTGCCCATTACCTGCGCCAAGCCCTTTTCATCGATTCCGGCGATGTCGACCTGCATCGAGATGGTGTTAAAGGCATAGAAGACCGTGACGCCCAGGGTGAGCGTCAAAAGGTAGACGAGGTAGTCGCGGCCGGCACGGCGGACGTTGCCCCAAGCGAGTTTACAGAGCATCGGAGCCCTCACCGCCCATCATGGCAACGACCTCCATAATGCGGTCGAAGAACTCTCGGCGGTCGGTGTCGCCGCGGCGCAGCTCGGTGAAGATCTTGCCGTCGCGAATGAACAGCACACGGCTCGTGTAGCTGGCGGCAAAACTGTCGTGCGTAACCATGAGCACGGTGGCGCGTAGGCGGCGGTTAAGGGCCTCCAGGCTCTCGAGCAGCAGGCGAGCGCTCTTGGAATCGAGGGCGCCGGTGGGCTCGTCGGCCATGATCATGGTGGGGTCGGTGACGAGCGCGCGAGCCGCGGCAACGCGCTGCTGCTGACCGCCGGACATCTGGTAGGGATACTTGTCGAGCACCTGACTGATGGACAGGCGCGCTGCCACATCCTGCACGCGAGTCGAGATCTCTGCCGAGTTTGTGCGGGCGATGGTGAGCGGCAGGGCGATGTTCTCGCGCGCCGTAAGGGTATCGAGCAGGTTAGAGTCCTGGAAGATAAAGCCGAGCTCTTCGCGGCGGAACTGCGAAAGCTTAGCCTGCTTCATGCGTGTTACGTCCTGTCCGTTGATGCGGATCGTGCCGCTCGTGGCGCTATCGATGGTCGAGACGCAGTTGAGCAACGTCGACTTGCCCGAGCCCGAGGCGCCCATAATGCCAACGAATTCGCCGCGGTTGACGGTAAAGCTGACGTCGTTGAGCGCACGGGTCACGTTGCCCAGCGCTCCATATACCTTTTCGAGATGCGCGACCTCCAGTACCGGGGTCGCCATGTGCGTGGTTTGCATACCGAGTCCTTTCTTGCGATTAGTCTACGGCATCTATAGTCGCAAGAAGCCGAGTCGGCTACCATCGATATGGCTTACGCTTGCCTTACCGTTGTGTAAGGTACGGGTAGCTAGCCTGTCACGTGTTGATGTTAAGAGAGGACTCCTGTTGAAGACTGTTCATGTTGCCGCTGGGATCATTCGCAAGGAAGGATCTGATGAGCTGCTTGCCGTGCAGCGCGGCTATGGCGACATGCAGGGACTATGGGAGTTTCCCGGTGGCAAGCTCATGCGCGGCGAGTCGCCCGAGGACGCCGTACGCCGCGAGCTCATGGAAGAGCTGCAGGTAAAAGTCACCAACCTGCGCGATTTCTACACCGTTGAGTATGACTACCCCGATTTTCATCTCTCCATGGAGTGCTACTACTGCTCGCTGGCCGATGAATCCGATGAGCCTCAGAAGCATGACCGTCAGCTTGATATCCGCTGGATTCCACGCACCTCGCTTGCCACCGTTGAGTGGATGCCCGCCGACAAGGGGCTCATTGATGCCCTGATTGAGCTGAAGGAAGACCGGCTCGAGGCCAACGGCACTGTCAACGACGCCGAGGCCGCCGCGACCGACGAGCCCGCCACCAAGCCCAAGCGCGCACCTAAACGCCGCAGCAAAAAGCGCGCCAAGCCCGGCCTGCTCGACGGCATCGACACCTCGGACCTTTCCGCCGACGAGCGCGAACTGGTGCGCCGTCGCGCCGCCATCAAAAAGTCCATGAAGGGCAACAAGCGTGCGAACACCAAACCCGAGCTGCTCGTTCGCCAGCGCCTGCGGGCAGCAGGTCTTACCGGCTATCGCTTGGAATGGAAGGTTCCCGGCAAGCCCGACATCGCCTTCCCCGGCCGCAAGATCGCCATCTTCGTCAACGGCTGCTTTTGGCACCGCTGCCCCAAGTGCAACCCCAGCCAGCCCAAGCGCAATGTTGAGTTTTGGGAGGCAAAGTTCCGTCGCAACGTCGAGCGCGACCGTGCCGCCGTGGCAGCGCTCACCGAAATGGGCTGGACGCCCATAACCATCTGGGAATGCGAACTCAAAAAGGACCGCATCGACGCCACGATGGAAAAGGTCATCGAGCAGGTGCGTGCCGCAGAGCCGCAGCGCTAGGAACGAGCCGTCCACACGCCCCACACAGGCGAGCCACATCCGCGCCACAAACCTTAGAAAGCCCTTAAGCTCAAACCTTTCAAGCATGTTACTCGATAGCTTTGACCTGCGATTTCATCGCAACGTCAAACCTCATTAAGCTTTTCTTTAGCGCTTCTTTGCAGCAGCCGCGGCATAATACTGCCAACGCACGGGACCTAGCAGCAGACCCCGTGCGCAACCTTTTGGTGGACATCGAGGAGGCCGCATAAGCATGCATTCTTCCAATGACGCAGCACAGCAGCCATCCCTAAAACATGCAGGCCTTTTCTCCTTCCCCCCGACACAGAGAAACGGCCTCCTCGACTCCCCCACCACAAAAGCCAAACGGTCAACCGACCAGAGCCACAACTTGCGAGCATCGTTCGAAAAGCTCCAAGCATCCCTAGACAAGGCGTTCCCCGAACAGGCAAGAGCAATCTAAGCCCATCGCGCTTTATACTGATGCCATGCGAAACATGGATCACATAGAATTGCACCGCGGAGGACGCGAGGAAGCGTTTCCCGAGACCGCCGAAGACTGGCCCTATATTGCCGAACGCGCAGAATTCGCTCGCTATCCGGGCAATTCCGTCCCCTGGCACTGGCATTCCGAGGTTGAGCTTTTCTACATGGAGCAGGGAGCGATTGGCTATCGAACGCGCGCGGCTCATGAGCACGTACGCTTTGAGGAAGGGTCCGCCGGCTTTATCAACGGCGGCGTTTTGCACAGCACGCTGCAATCAGCCAATTCGGCACCAGCCATTCAAATGTTGCATATCTTTCAGCCGTCGATGCTCGGCGATCCCGCGGGACGTCTCCAAAAGCGCTACATCAATCCATTACTTCAATGTCGAGGCGTCGATGTGCTCAAATGGTCGCCCACCAACCCCGACGATATGCCCTTTATCGATTTGCTGAAGAGCTCCTTTAGCCACGACCTTCAACGGCCGCAGAACGAGATGGCGCTTCGAAATAACTTGTCAGAGCTCTGGATTCAGATTTACGCCAAGGCCGAACCGCTCTTTTCCTCCGACGGCGCCTCTTGGATGACCGGCCGCGACGTACAGTTCAAGGCAATCCTGGACTTTATCCGCGCAAACTATGCAGCCGCTATAGATGTGCCCCAGATGGCATCTGCAGCCGGCGTAAGCGAAAGAGAGTGTTACCGCATTATCGAAGCTTGCGCAGGAACGACCCCGGCGGCATATCTGCGCGCATACCGCGTAAACCGTGCTTGCGAGCTTTTGGCACACACCACGCGAACGGTCCAGACAGTCGCGCGCCAATGCGGCTTTGCGACAGCAAGCCATCTTGGCCAGGTATTTAAAGAACAAATGGGATGCACTCCTTCGAGCTATCGAGCAGCGAGGCAGAATCTCGATAGTACCAGGCAGAAATCCCGCTAGCCTTTCTTCTGTCACCGCATCAAACTTGCAGGCAAACAACAGAGAGGAACAATCATATGAAGCACTTTGACCATATCGTATTTGACGTTGATGGGACATTGGCAGATACAGAAGAAAGTGTGCTGTCATCGCTTGTCCAGATTGTCCAAGAAGAAACCGGCAAAACGCTCCCCCGACACGAGCTTGAATTTGCCCTCGGCATACCCGGCAAGAACGCCCTTGAGAAACTTGGGATCTACTCACAGGCAACGCTGGATCGCTGGTGCCAAGTTGCCGCCAGCTTTAAAAGCACCATCAGCGTGTTTCCCGGCTTGCACGAAGTTATCGCAACACTCTCCGACAACGGCTGCAAACTTGGCATCGTCTCCTCACGTGCGCGCGACGAATACGCAAAAGAAATTGCACCCCTTGGCTTCGATAAGTATTTTGAGCACATCATTCTTGTCGAAGACACAACCGAACATAAACCCGCACCCGCTCCCATGCTCGAATATCTCCGGCGTACGGGCGCGAATCCTGGCAACGTCGTCTACGTTGGCGACACCGTCTACGACGAACAATGCGCAACTTCGGCAGGGGTCAGTTTTGCCAGAGCGGCATGGGGATCACACCAAGACATCCCAAACGCCACCTACAACCTCAAAACCCCCAACGACCTGCTAACCCTAACAACCAAGTAACCCCCGCGCCCCACCCTTTCAGCCCCAACACCACAAGGACGATTGAGCAGAACGGTTTGGGCGGGTCCCGTACTTAGTTTCCAAAACGTCCTCGCGCATGAAGGCCCCCGTTGTCTCGCTTCTTCGAAGCGTTGACAACGGGGGCCTTCGCGCTGTGGAATGATTTTGGAAACTAAGTACGGGAC
>URYT01000007.1 GCA_900552185.1 uncultured Collinsella sp.
TGCCGCTGTACCGGATATGTAAAAATCATTGCAGCAGTCAAGCTGGCTGCAAAAATCATGAGAGAGGGAACCATTCCGGAAAATGGTACGAATAACTGGAAAATGGGTTCCAGCGTTCACCGGATTGATGTCGAGGAGAAGGTTCTGGGCTATGGAAAATACCCGGATGACTACGATCTGGAGGGAATGCTTCACGTAGCAGTTCTGCGAAGCAAATACCCACGCGCCAGAGTTCTTTCCATCGACACCTCTGCTGCAAAAGCTATGGACGGCGTAGCTGCTGTCTTTACCGCTGAGGATGTTCCCGGAGAAAATAAGGTAGGACATTTAAAGCACGATCAGTATTCTCTGATCCCTGTAGGAGGACTGACTCATTATCTTGGAGACGGAATTGCCCTGATTGCTGCTGAAACAGCAGAAATAGCCGAAAAGGCCAAAAAGCTGGTAAAAGTTGAATACGAGGTTCTGACTCCTGTAAGAAACATTCAGGAGGCGGCTGCTCCGGATGCTCCAAAGGTATTTGATGAAGAGGAGAATAATATCTGCTCTTACAAGCATATCAGCCGGGGAAATGCAGAGGAAGCCATTAAAAATTCCAAGCATGTAATTTCCCACCATTTCGAGACTCCGTGGACCGAGCATGCCTTCCTGGAACCGGAATGCGCTGTTGCTTATATTGACGAGGATGATGACGTTTTTGTTTATTCAACGGATCAGTCTGCCCATCAGACCCTTCATGAATGTCAGATGATTCTCGGAACAGATAAGGTAAAGGTTCAGAACGCCCTGGTTGGCGGCGGCTTCGGCGGCAAGGAGGATGTGCCGGTGCAGCACCTGGCGGTGCTGGCCGCCCTCCGGGTGAACCGGCCCGTGAAGGCAAAGCTCACCCGGCAGGAGTCCATCAACTTCCACCCCAAGCGCCACTATATGGAGGGCACCTTCACCCTGGGCTGCGACGAGAACGGCATCTTCACCGGCCTGGACTGCGAGATCCACTTCGACACTGGGGCCTACGCCTCCCTGTGCGGGCCGGTGCTGGAGCGGGCCTGCACCCACTCGGTGGGCCCCTACTGCTACCAGAACACCGACATCCGCGGCTTCGGCTGGTACACCAACAACCCCCCCGCCGGGGCCTTCCGGGGCTTCGGCGTGTGCCAGAGCGAGTTCGCCCTGGAGTCCAACATCAACCTGCTGGCGGAAAAAGTGGGCATCTCCCCCTGGGAGATCCGCTTCCGCAACGCCATCGAGCCGGGGAAGGCCCTCCCCAACGGCCAGATTGCCGACTGCTCCACGGCGCTTAAAGAGACGCTGCTCGAGGTCAAGGATGCCTACTATGCGCATCCCGGACACGCCGGTATCGCCTGCGCCATGAAGAACGCCGGCGTGGGCGTGGGCCTGCCCGACAAGGGCCGGTGCAAGCTGGCGGTGCGCAATGGGGTGGTGGAGCTCTACTCCGCCGCCTCCGACATCGGCCAGGGCTGCAACACCGTCTTTTTGCAGGACGTTGCCGAGGCATGCGGCCTGCCGCTTCGCTGCATTGCCAACGGCGAGTGCTCCACCGAGAACGCTCCCGACTCCGGCACCACGTCTGGTTCACGTCAGACGGTCGTGACCGGCGAGGCCGTGCGCGGTGCCGCCTTCCTGCTGCGCGATGCCATGCTTGATATCGAGGCCGGCAAGTCTGCGCCCGCCGCTCCCGTGAATGCGCATGGCGACGGCGTCAAGATCGAGTACGACGACGGTCGCGCCTATCAGCTGCACACGCAGGAGCTCGTCGCCGGCCAGGGTATGCATCCTCAGGATCCCGCGGCCGCCATCAAGGCGCTCGAGGGATGCGAGTTTGGCTACGTGTACCTGGAGCCGACCGACAAGCTGGGCGCCGACGTTCCCAATCCCAAGAGCCACATCTGCTACGGCTTTGCCACGCATGTGGTCATTCTGGACGATGACGGTCGCGTGAGCGAGGTCTATGCCGCGCACGATTCCGGCAAGGTGGTCAACCCCATCTCCATCCAGGGTCAGATCGAAGGCGGTGTGCTTATGGGTATGGGCTATGCGCTTACCGAGGACTGGCCGCTCAAGGACTGCGTGCCCCAGGCAAGGTACGGCACGCTCGGGCTGTTCCGTGCGCCCGAGATTCCGGATATCCACGCCATCTACGTGGAGAAGGACGAGCTACTGCCCGTGGCATACGGCGGCAAGGGCATCGGCGAGATCGCAACGATTCCCACGGCGCCCGCCGTACAGAACGCCTATCGCGCATTTGACGGCAAGCTGCGTCCGGATCTGCCCATGGTGGATACGCCCTACAGCCGCGCCCGTCGCCGCGGGTAGGGTAGAGCGTGGACGGCCATTGCTGATGGGCTGTTTGCGCTTAACACCAACTGCATATGCTGTGCCTTTGGCCTCGACTTTATCGCGAGCCGGGGCCTTTTTGTTTGGAGCGCCTCCGCATACGGAAACTGCGTCCCGGAATCCAGCCTCGGAACGGGATGAACTTTCCCAACGCTACCCGCATGCGGAAGCTGTGTCCCGGAATCATGCCTCAGAATGGGATGCGTTTTCCGCTGGCCGGTCGTTTGGAAAGCGCATCCCAGTTTGAGCGTTTATTCCGGGATGCGGTTTCCGCTGAAGGACTCAACCGGAAAGCCTGTCCCGTTCCGAGGCTGGATTCCGGGACACGCTTTCCGCTAGGCCCGCCATCCGGAAAGTGCGTTCCGTTTTGAGCGTCCAGGCTGGGACGCGCTTTCCGTTGGCATGGCCGTTGGGAAAACGCGGCCCAGATAGGGGGGGATGCGATTCGGCGATGCGTGGCCTAGCAGCTCCTACAGCTCCACGTCGTTGAGCCATGTCGGCAGCGCGGTCTGCCGGATGCCTGCCGTCTGCAGCTTTTTGGCGAGCACTCCTGCCGAGCGGACCTCGTTCATGGTAAAGCGCAGCAGAGGGTGACCGTAGAGCGATAGGTGCGCCTCGCGCTGTCGTTCGGCAACGAGCGCCTCGGCGGTGGTGCGTCCGGCCAGCATGGTCTGGTCGGTATATTTGATGAGCCCGTCGAGCTCGCCCAGCGTGAGTTCCCGCGCCTGGCGCTCCCAGGCAAAGTCCGTTCGTATGGGCTTGGCCGAATCGAAGGGGTCCGTCAGCTCGTATTGAAGCCAGTCGGGCGCAAAGCCCGTCTCGATCATGACGGCTCGGGCGACCGATTCCCCGCCGCTCTCGGCGCGGGCGTCGGCATATCGAAGCGTTGTGAGGGCGGTGCGAATCGCGCGACCATTGCGGGCAGTCGCTCGTTGCTCAACGGCCTCCATCAGCTGTTCCGGCGCAAGGCCGAGCTTTGAGATCGCCGAATCGGCAATGGGCATGCCGTCGACAAAACCAGTTTGCAGCAGGCAATCTGTGGCCGTTTGGATGGGCGGCGTTACCGATATGCCGGCTCTGCGTATTGCTCCGGCCGGCTCAATCTGGTGCCGCTGAATATGTGCGCCCGGACGAGCCGACGGCTTTGTCGAGCTGCAAACATGCACGACGTTCAGGTGTCGCCACGAGACCTCGAGCCCCAGCAGGCAAGCTGCCGAAAACGAGCAGAACGTCCAATCGGGATGGATGATCGCAAGGGCGCGGAGGATTTCGCAATGGCGTTGCGCTCGGTTGAGTTCATCCCAGCGCGTTTTTCGCGCAAACAACCCCGGCATGGGCGAGACAACCGTGCCGCCGGTGCGCCGAAGGAGCGCTTTTCGGATCGCCGTGCTCGGGGGAATCAGACAGCGCCCCTCTTGTTCGTCTTGAGTGAGCAGTTGGTCGATGAGCTGGTCATTGCAATGGGTCATGAGCTACCGCCTCCTTTTGGGTAGCAAAAACGTATCAGCTGGAACTTGCCGCTCAGCTGACCAAAAGCTGACCAAAATCTAACCATGCAGGTAGATGACCTGCTTTTGGCGACATATTTCTTGTTTGAATCGGTGGGCGGTAATCGGCGACCGTGAACGGTAGCTGGATATGAAGTCTTGGTAAGTTTCGAGACGTGTACTTTTTGGAAAAGAGCATTCTATCTGCTGTTTTGTGTTTCTGGATCGCATGTTTGAAGGCATGTGATAAGGGCGGAGGATCGTCGTCTTGTATCTGCGGAAACTGTGACCCGGAATTGCCACTCGGAATGGGACGCGCTTTCCGGAACAGCCCTCAAGCGGAAACTGTGTCCCAGATTTCGGCCCCAGAGTGGGATACCGTTTCCGGATCGGGCCTCAAACGGAAATCGCATCCCGGAATGAGCGCTCAGAGCGGGACGAACTTTCCCAGCGGGGCCGCAGGCGGAAGCTGCGTCCCGGAATGAGCGCTCGGAATGGGATGCATTTTCCGGTAGAAGCTTCAGCGGAAAGTGCATCCCAGAATTCAGGCTCAGAACGGGACACGCTTTCCGGATGGCATGTTTGGCGGAAACTACGGCCCAGTTTTTGGCTCCAGAACGGGATACATTTTCCGGAACGGTCCACGTGCGGTGGTGTACCGACCCTTTTGCGTGTGCCGCTTGTCGAATTACGTTATAGCTAGCTATATTATAGGAAGGTATAATATAGCTAGCTATAACGTAAAGGAAGGATGGCCCTATGTTTATCGGAAGAACGGCGGAAATGTCCGAGCTCAATCGACTGTATGGCACGGGCTCCTTTGAGATGCCTGTGATTTACGGCCGCCGTCGCGTGGGCAAAACGCGTCTTATCACAGAGTTTATCCAAGGCAAGAAGGCTATTTACTTTCAAGCTCGTCGCACCAATGCAGAGGCAAACCTGCATGGCTTTAGCCAGGCGATACTTGCGGGCTCCGTTGGTGTTGCTGGCGTGTCGTTTCGTAGTTTTGACGAGGCGTTCGATGCATTGGCTACCATGGCTCGTACGGAACGTTTGATTGTCGTGATCGACGAGTATCCTTATCTCGCCCAATCGAATCCCGAGATCAGCTCGTTGCTGCAAGGCAAGATCGATCACTTGTACAAAGAGACCAAGCTTATGCTTATCCTGTGCGGGTCGTCGCTTTCGTTTATGGAAGAGCAGGTGTTGGGCTACGAGAGTCCGCTATACGGTAGGCGTACGGCCCAGTTTAAGATCATGCCGCTCGATTTTACGACGACCCTCGGCCTGTGGCAGAGCATGGGTCGCGAAGACGCTGCAGTTTGCTATGGCATGACGGGTGGCATTCCTGCATATATCGAGAAAGTCGATCCTGCCGCACCGCTCAAGGACAACATCAAACGTCTTTTTCTTACTCCTACGGGCTATCTCTTTGAGGAGCCGAGTAACCTGCTATTGCAGGAGTGCCGCAATCCCGAGCAATATGATGCGATCGTGCAAGCAATTGCCCAGGGGCGCTCGAAGATCTCGGAGATTGCGAGCTCTACGGGAATCCCTGCGAGCAACGTAAAGAGCTATGTGGATAAGCTGGCGTCGCTTGGGATTGTCGAGCGCGAGCTGCCCCTAAACGAGACGAGCAATAAGCGAGCCGTGTATCTGCTGAGCGATCAGATGTTTAGGTTCTGGTACAAGTTTGTTCCGCAGAACATCGGGCTGATTCAAAACGATATGGCCGAGATGGCGTATGAGCGCATTGAGCCGCACGTATCGGATTACATGGGTACGGTCTTTGAGCTTATATGCAGACAATACGTGTACGAACTCGCGCGGGCGGGCCAGCTTGATGTGGTTCCGGCAAGCGTTGGGCGCTGGTGGGGGACGGATAATCGCACGCATACGCAGGAAGAAATCGACTTGATTGTTGACGATGGTGAGGGCACTGCGCTGTTTGCGGAATGCAAATGGCGCAATGAACCGGTGGGCGAAGACGTGCTGCAAAAGCTCGTGCATCGAAGCGAGCTCTTTAGGCGGCAGCACAAAAGCTATGCGATCTTCTCGAAGCGAGGCTTTACGCAAGGATGTCAGGAAGCTGCGGCGAGCAGGGGAGATGCCAAGCTGATTTCGTTTGCCGAGATGTGCGAGCGGAGATAACCAAGCACGCTCTGATGTGATGCTCGGAATGGGTCGCGCTAAGGATGCCAAGCGTAAAACCTTCAATGAAAATGGCGTAAAAACTACATCTGTCATGGCGTAAAAACTACATCTGTCATGGCGTAAAAACTACATTGAAAGTAGCGTAAAATCAGCATTGAGAATGGCGTAATTTCGCATATCGCGTGATAGAGAGGGACGGCCGTCTATGGATGCACCAAAGAGATTGACCCAAAAGGGATATAGGCCCCGGCTCATAGAGGAGCGCCTCGACACCCTTATGCGGGCGTTTGGCTGTGTGGAGATCAACGGCCCCAAATGGTGCGGCAAGACCTGGACGGCGCTCTCTCGCTCGGCGAGCGTCTCCAGGCTCGATGAGCCTGCGCAGCGTGCGGCGGCAGAGGTCGACCCAAGCCTGGCGCTCATCGGCGATGCGCCACACCTGGTCGATGAATGGCAGGAGGTGCCCGAGGTTTGGGATGCCGCCCGGCGTTTCGTGGACGCGAGCGGCAACGAACGGGGGACACTTTTGCTCACGGGCTCGACCGCGCTCAAAAGCGAGGAGCGCAGCCATGTTCGTCATTCCGGCACGGGTAGGATCGCCCGTCTGTCAATGCGCCCCATGGCCCTGTGTGAGTCGGGCGACGGCGAGCCGCTCGTGTCACTGGCAAGCCTCTTTAAGGGCGAGGATTTTGCCCCTCAGCGTCGCGAGAGCACGGTGGATGACGTCGCCCGCTGGTGCTGCAGGGGCGGTTGGCCTGCAAATCTTGGGCTTTCGGAAGATCTTGCGCGAGAGACGGCAAGCCAGTACGTGCACTCGGTGCTCGACGTCAACGTGCTGGACGAGGGCATGTCGCCCGAGCTTGCACACGGCCTTTTGCGAGCTCTTGCCATGAACGAGAGCCAGGCTGTCACGTACAAGACGCTCGTAAAGGACGCCTCGTACGGTGAGGCGGGCCCCGACGAGAGGACCATCGCTGCGTACTTGGACCTCTTCAACAGGCTCAAGCTGACCGAGGACCTGTGCGGATGGGAGCCGCCCATGCGCTCGAAGGCCCGCGTTCGCGTGCGCCCCAAGCGCTACTTCTGTGACCCGTCACTTGCGGCGGCGTTGCTGGGGGCTACCCCTGAGCGGCTGCTTGGCGATATGCAAACGCTGGGGATGCTCTTTGAGAATCTCGTCCTGCGCGACGTGCGCGTGTTCCTTTCCACCTACGGCGGTGTCGACAACAGTGTCCATTATTTCCGAGATGAGAAGGGCCTTGAGGTCGATTTGATCGTTGAGCACGACGGGCGCTGGGGAGCCATTGAGGTCAAGCTGAGTGATGCGAAAGCAGACGATGGAGCGAGAAATCTCAAGGCGCTGGAGAGGAAAGTGCTCTCCAATCCTGCCGCCCAGAATACCGCGCCGGCGTTTTTGGCGGTCGTGGTTGGAAAGGGGAGTATTGCCTACACACGCGACGACGGCGTGGCGGTGATTCCCATGGCGGCACTTGGGGCGTAGTGGTTTTGCGGGCGTGCCGTGCTTCCTTTACCGAAAATCCATTTGGTAAACCAGATGCTCGCGGATAGAATAAAGTTGACGGCAGCCCAAGGGTGATAGCTGGGCAGCGCTGTTGCTTGGTCAAGAGGTCAGTGCCTTAATGGCAGCGACTTGTTATGCTTCGAATGCTGCTTGAGTGCCTCGGAAAGTTCGATAAGCGCCGTGAAGAGCGAGACCAAAGCAACCAAGAGCTCTACGAGCTCTGATGGGCCCGGGATGACCGCTGATTCAAGTCACCGGGCCCAAATCTTTTTCATGCATTTGAATAGAGCGGGCGATTCTCTTGGGGCCGTCTGCATGGCGTGCGACCAGCGCATGGTATTGCGCCCCGCTTTCATGTCCGCACGGGCGCCTATCCTTACGGCAATGTAGCCGCCTATGTAGCAAGCGGCAGTTGACGGAGAAAGGCCCTAACCGTGTCAGCTGAAAAGACGCCGTGTATCTCGGCTATCGATACGACGAACTTTACGCGCCAGATCGTGCTGGACTTTGAGTTTGCGCCGGTGCCAAAGCAGCGCCAGCGCCGTGGACTGCGCAATGAGATTATCGAGGTCGGTGCCGTCAAGCTCGATTACCACGGCAACGTTATGGGCGAGTTCTCGCAGTTTGTGCAGACGGAATTTACCGAAGGCGTTGCGTTCCCCGTCCGCGAGCTTACAGGGATATCGGCCGTGGACACCGCGATGGCCGACCCGCTCTACATGGTGATCAAAAGACCCAGCGATTGGATCGGTCGCTACTCCGCCCAGGTGGTTTGCTGGAGCGGGGCGGACCGTCGACAGCTTTTGACCGAGTGCCAGGCAAAGCACATCGACCTTTCCGCATTTCCTACGGATTGGGCCGATCTGCAGGCGTTTTATACCTCGATCATGGACGTGGGCAGCCACGGGTGCGTCTCTTTGAGTGACGCGGCAACGTGGTTCGGCATCGAGTTCGACGAGTCGACGGGTCACGCCCACAGCGCCCTGGCCGATGCGCGCGTGACCGCTAAGCTGCTCAAGCAGATGATGGAGGGGGACTATCATGTGAGCCCGCGCGCCCAGGAAGTCCGCCAACGGTGGGGGATGGGCGAGCGAGCTCAGACGCGCCTTTCCAGCAAGTGCCCCGAGCTGGGCGACCTGCTGCTGAAGCTGAAGGCGGAGGGGAGATAGGCGGCGTTGGCCGTCTGCATGGCGCGTGGCCTGTCGCGTATCGCTACTCTTCCTGCCGCTTGGCAGGCAGGATGTAGACGTTCTCGGCGTCCACGGCGATCTGCGTGGGGCGGTTGTAGAGGGTATCTACTTCCATTACGCTCTGCTTGAACGGCGCGACGTCAGGCGTCTTTGCCCGATGGAGCTTCTCGAGGAGTTTCTCGGATTGCCTGTCGTTGAACCTGCCGATGTCCTCTCCTGCACCCTCGAGCGTCTCGTCGATGAGCGTATGTTCGCCCACGGGGGTCTTTGCGATGGCGTGACCGAGCAATTTGCCCGCGGACGCGATGCCGCCCAGCAGTGCCGCATCGACGGTGTCGGCAGTTCCCGCCTCGAGGGCGTCGTAACACTCGGTGTAGAGCTCGCGATACGCAATCGAATCGGCCTCGATCTTCGCGGCGGCGTCCGCAAGCTTTGCGGGCTCGAAGTTCTGGGCGAGCATGGGTTCGAGGAACAGTGAGAACGCGTGGATGTAGGTGGCGAGCTGGCAGTCTTTGAGGTAGTCGAGCACCTTGTCGAGGCGTCTGCCCAAGCCGTCTCGCACCTCGATGAACCCTTTCTTTTTCAGATCCGCTTGCGCCTGCGAGCGGAAGAGTTCCATGTCCTGCGCGGACGACTGCTTGATGTCGAGCACCTTCATATGGACGTTTGCCATGTAGGTGGCGTTGCCGTAGTTGAGGCCGTAACCGTTGAGGATGTCTGCGAGCGTCTTGAGGTTGCCACGCATGTTGGCCTTGTCGCGCTGACGCATGTACTCGAACATCTCGTCGACGGACTCCTGGATGGAGTCGAGCTTTTGGTTTATCTGCGCGATTGCGGCTGCCATGAACAACGACGTCGGGTCGTAAGGCACTTGAGTGACGCTCGTGGCGATGTCGCCCTCGACTACGTGGAAGCGCGCCTGTCCAAAGCCCTTGACTGCGTCGCGGTAGCCCCCTGTGAGACCGCTGCCGTCCTTGAACGAGTTGAGTTTCGACGGATCGAGCGGGTTGCCAAATTTGTCAGTCGCCTGGAGCAGCGTGGGTACGCTCACCGTATTGGTGACGGTGCGGAACGTCGAGGGGAGTGAGGCGAGCGCTATGCCGAGCTGGGGGATTCGTTCGAGCGGGAGCGTGATGGCGCCGGAGACGTCTGCCCGCTCCTGAGTGAGCGCGAGGTGGATTTTGGTGGATGCGAGCTGTTTTGCCACGAGTCCCTCTCGCTCGCCGTCCGTCGAGGGTCCAATCTCGTTGTCTACCATTGCGTGCTCCCTGTTTGCGTTGATAGTCGTGGACATTATCTCACCTCGGTCAAGCGCCCGATTCAACTGACGGCTAAATCGTTATGAGGATGCGGCTCGGCTGCCGCCGGCGTCGAGGGTAGTCCGTTCCGTTGCCATCCCTAGTCGTGGCTGGCTGTGCGTGTGTGGTCGGCGGAAAATGACTTTTCTGAACTATTCGCTTCGCTAGGGTTGGCGCGCCCGCCGCACTTCAATAGAATTAATCTTCTGTTATTTCGTGTTATTTTTGGTTGTTTACAGGAAGCGGTTCTTGGCATGCAAAACAAACTAGCGCGCATGGATGATGTCGCTGCCTATTTTAACGTTACCCCCGAGACAATCCGCAACTGGATCAAGACCCGTGATTTCCCCGCGGCAAAGATTGGCCGGCAGTGGAGATTTGACTGGGATGCAGTTAAGGAATGGCGGGATGGCGCGGCTGCTCACACGCGAAAAAAGACTTCTTATAAAGACTATGTATCCGCCGTCTCGGCCCTCAACGGCAACCGCGAATTCAGGGCAGAGATTAATCGCGACGGTGTTCGCCTAATCAATGGTGATTGCTTGGTCTCGATGGAGGGTATTGCTGACGGCAGCGTCGATTTGCTTCTTACCGACCCTCCTTATAATCTTGGGCTTTTTATGCAGGAGCGGGCGACGAACCTTAGGCGAATGCGCGAAAACTATTTTGGGGCTGCCGGTTGGGACAACCTAGGTGCTGACGACTGGGCCGAGTCAATGGATAGCCTTTTTGGCGAAGCGGCCCGTGTTGTTCGCAAGGGTGGCGCGCTCATCGTCTTTATGGCCGTTATTAAGCTTGAAACGCTTATTGGATTGGCACAGAAACACGGCTTCTATTACAAGACCACTGGAACCTGGCATAAGCTAAACCCCATGCCACGCAACATGAACCTTCATTTCATTAATTCAACTGAGTCGTGGGTCTATTTCGTCAATGATGCTAAAACAGGAACGTTTAACAATGATGGCAAGGCCCTGCATGATTTCTTTGAGTCTCCAGTCACCCCAAAAAGTGAGAAGGAGTTCGGGAAGCATCCGACCCAAAAGCCTGTTGAGCTGATGGATTACTTCGTCAAAACGCTCACCAACCCTGGCGAAGTCGTTCTCGACCCCTTCATGGGAAGTGGTAGTTCTGGCGTATCTGCAAAGGGGCTCGGCCGAAAGTTCATCGGAATAGAACTCGACGAAAACTACTTTGATATTGCTATGCAGCGCATGGGAGTTAGCAGTTAAATGAAACCTACTGTAATCGATTTATTTGCAGGCGTAGGGGGTCTATCTCTTGGTTTTGAGATGGCAGGTTTCGAAGTTGCCTTGGCAAACGAGTTTGACCCCTCTATTGCCGAAGCATATAAGCGAAACCGTCCTGACACGAGGATGATTGTGGAAGATATTACTAAACTACCTGTGGACGATACCTTCGGACCTTACGAAGGCAAGGTCACGGCCGTTATTGGAGGACCTCCTTGTCAGGGGTTTTCGCAGAAGGGCAGCCGGAAAAGTATTAATGATCCGCGCAATTTTCTTTTTCGTTATTACTTTGAGGTTGTGAAGCGGGTAAAGCCCAAGTACTTCGTAATAGAAAACGTTCCGAATCTCCTTACAACAGAAGGAGGATACTTCAAGGACGAGATAATCGAGCTGTTCAGTGGTATTGGCTATGCTGTCAGCTGTGGCGTCCTGTGCGCTGCGGATTTCGGCGTGCCACAGGATAGACACCGTACATGCATTCTGGGAAAACTCGGGGCAACAGAGCCTATTTCCCTCCCGAAACCTAATGGAGCACACACCACTGTCTGGGACGCTATAAGCGACTTAAGCTACCTCGAATCTGGTGAAGGGTCTGAAGAGCAGGGATATAGGAATCCCCCACAGAGCGGTTATCAATGTATGCTTCGAGCCGGCTCAAACGAGCTGTGCAATCATATCGCGACACGCCATAGCAGGGTAACGCTTGAAAGGCTCGAAATGATTGCGCCTGAGTGCGGCAAGGAGATGCTGCCGGAGGAACACCATACTAAATCAATCTACAGTGGCACCTGGTGCCGCATGAAAAAAGACGGCATCGCCAAGACGATAACTACGCGCTACGATACGCCCTCTTCCGGAGAGTTCACCCATCCGTATCTCAATCGGGCTATCACTACTCGAGAAGCTGCCAGAATTCAATCCTTCCCTGATACTTTCCACTTCTATGGAAGTAAATCTTCGCAGATGAAGCAGGTCGGCAATGCCGTTCCACCGTTGCTTGGCAAAGCAATCGCCGAACGTATATTGGACGATATGAAGAATGATTAGATAGGTAACGCCCGTGACTGTTCCATTTCCTTATACACTTTCAGCGCCACTCGATCCGAGACTAATTACTAAGACTTCGCTCCCCAAACCGAAAGCCGCTATTGCCCTGCTGATAATTCTTTGGCTTGTGAACGATAAGTCTGCCGAAGTCTCATACGGACGTTCCAGTGGTGCTTCGGATGAGGGTGGTCTAATCAATGAGGAACTCGTTGAGAGTATTGAGGGCTATGCTGCAGATCACGGCGTTGAACTAAGCTCTGCAGATATTGAGTCCTGTCTTAAGAACAATCCTCTCCTCACAAGCCAAATGGAAGCGCTCAACGCTCCGTTCGAGCTTATTTGGCGCTTGGGAACGCTGAGCTTTACGGATGGCACGCTCAACAGGTCTTCCGAAAGGAAGGGAGGGCTGCGATTCCAGAAATCGATTCGCTTCAGTTCTAATCTGGACCTTGTGGGCATCCTGGAGGAAACCGATCCTGACGGATTTGCTCGTGTTCTTATGAGCTGGCTTACTGAAGGGCGCATCCTGTGCTCCGATGATATTGAGACTAGGCTAACGAGGATGCTGGCGGTGTTTTCTGAGCCGGCTCTTTATAAGACGTGCAAGGGTGATTCGGGGACCGTATTTGACATCAGTGGCGTCTACGGTTCGTTATTGGAAGATAAGGATAATACGGGCGTCGACCTAGTTGAGGGCAAAGAAGCGCAGGGGCCGACAAGGATACTCAAGTCAGCCATCGAAGCAGGCCTTTTCCCTGATTTAGTTATTGGTGGTCGCACGGTCTCTGTTTCCAAAGATGCTAAAAAAGCGGAACTTGAGGCTTACGTTTCGCGCATTCGTGTTGGCTTGCAGCTTGCCAATGTCAAGCTAGACACTCTCGAAAGGAACACCATGGAAAACCGTTCTAACGTCAAGCCCTTGAATGAACCTCGTAACCTCATTTTTTTCGGTGCACCCGGCACTGGTAAGTCGTATCAGCTAAACAAGCTTGCGAAGGATTCTTTTGTGCGAGAGAACGTCACGCGCGTAACGTTCTACCCTGACTACACGTACCCACAGTTCGTCGGGTGCTTCAAGCCGATCACCAGATACAGGGACGATGTTGGCGAGTCTGTTAGCGAACTGGAGTCGTACATCTCTTACGAATTTGTGCCGGGTCCGTTTCTTGAGACATACGTTAAGGCTGTGCAGAATCCCGACGAGAACTTCCTTCTTATCGTGGAGGAAATAAATCGAGCCAATCCTGCCTCTGTGTTTGGCGATGTGTTCCAGCTGCTTGACCGCGATGCTGACGGGCGAAGCGAATACGAGGTCGCAGCGCCGAGGGAGATGCGCGACCATCTTTCGGTCTTCCTTTCCGAATACGCTACCAACGGCCATGCTACAGACCCCGTAAAACTAATCGATGAACAGCATCGCTTGTCAATGGAGACCGAGCGGCTCTCGTTGCCTCCAAACATGTACATTTGGGCGACTATGAACAGCGCCGACCAGGGTGTCTTTCCCATGGACACAGCCTTCAAGCGCCGCTGGGACTTCCGTTACATGGGAATCGATGAAGGCGAGAATGCTGATGTGGGTGGCAAGGCCTTGAGCGAAATCGAGGTTCCCTGCGGTAAGCGCACTGTCGTGTGGAACAGATTGAGGCACGCCATCAACGAATTCATGGCAAGCGATGATCTGAGAATCAACGAGGACAAGCTGCTCGGACCGTTCTTTATTGCGCCCTCAGCTCTTACGCCTGAGCGCTTCCCTCGTGTTTTCAAGGACAAAGTATTGCTCTATCTCTACGAGGACGCCGGCAAGACCAAGCGGACGAAGATGTTCAAGAGGGAGTTCAACACTTACGCAAAGGTATGCGAGGCGTTTGACAGAATCGGCGTGGGCATTTTCGGCAACGGCTTCGATGACCATCTAGTTTACGGTCACGCCGATGATGCTGACGATGTCGATGCCGGGGAGTAATCTACGATGCGCCAAGCATATGTGCGCGAGCTAAAACCGTATTCCGTAACGACGCTTGCCGACAAGTTCGGCATGGAGCCGGGGCAAGCTCTCCTAGTGATTGAGGGGCTGATGACCCGCGGTATCGTGAGATATCGCACCGACAAGTCCGCTAAGGATACGGATGCCTTTGACGAGGACGGCGCCAAGGACGATGAACGTTATCAGTTCAACTTCGTTGGAATAGTCATGGTCGCGGGTATTGTGATAATCGCGTACCCAAAGTACTTCAAGGAGGTGGTGCCCTCGCGCGACGAACTGCGCCAGGTCATGCGTCTGCTCAAGCGCGACGCCGGGAGAGCCATCATGCCCACGCTTTCGGACGATGGCGAGCAGACTGATGACAGGCTCCCGGTGATGTTGGCACTGTTGGAGCTCTATGCTGAGTACGGGGTGTATTCGAACTATGTCGAGGGTCGCGAGCTTAACGGCTCCGGCACCATCGATTGGGGCCGAACAATTAGCAACCATCTTCCTTTGCTTTCTGGTGGCCGCCCGATCTATGTCGAATACGAGACCCGCATGACGCTGCGCGATGAATCCGACTTCATCACCCGCTTACACCGCGCGGTGCTGACTGAGTGCTCGAAGCAGCTCTTCGATGCCCACGTCGGAGACTTACTGTCTCTTGACGAAGTGGAGCTTTCAGATGAAGAGGTGAGCGATTTCGGCGATCCCGAGACGCTTGAGTGGCGTCTCGAACGTGAACGTGATTCGCAGTTCATCGATTGGAAAGTCGCCGTGCTCGACCTTCTGTGGCGCTACCTGTTGAATCGTGAAAGCACGACGGAGCACGATGAGATCAGCGCGTTGGGCTCATCAAGCTTCTTCCATCTGTGGGAGATGGCATGCAAAACGGCGTTTGGGGACGAGCTCGATTCGAAGCTCGGGAAACTCGGCTTTCCGCTTAAGGGCGAGTGGATTGAGCGCAAGCGAGACACGCTCCTGGGCATCATCGAGTCTCCGAAGTGGGGACAGCGACGGGACGAGCGCTACATCGAGTGCGATCCTGTCGCGACGCTTATCCCCGACATCATCGCTTTCGCCACGGACGAAGATGGACGCCGCGTGTTCGCGATTTACGACGCGAAGTACTACGTCCCGGAGGTCGCTAGAAAAATTGAGAAGCAGCCCGGACTCGAGTCGGTGACGAAGCAGTTTCTCTACCAATCGGCGTACAAGGATTTTGTTCTTGACCACGGTTTCGACTACGTGGTTAACGCGTTTTTGGTGCCAAGCGCAGAGAGCGAACTTAAAGAGCTGGCGAGGGTTTCGTTTCCTAAAATCATGGGTGAGGTGGAGCCGCCGTTTAGCAATTACATCCACATGTGGGCGTTGCCTGCCAGCGCGGTGTTTGAGACGTATCTGCGAGGCGAGAGGATTGACACGGAATCCATGAAGAAGATTTGGGAGAACGGAGAATAGTTGGCAGAGCTGAAAGACGATTTCGACTTCAACACACTTGATCCTGACAGGTGGGAGAACCTTTGTTTTGCGCTTGTCCATGCTAAGAATCCCCTTGTTCGCACGGTTAATGGGCACGGCGGAGATGAAGGAATCGATGCTTATGTAGGTTCGTTTGGGGAACCCGTCGAGATCTACCAATTCAAGTTCTTCAAAAATTCGTTCGGCAAATCCCAGGTTAAACAAGTCAAAGATTCGCTTAATGCCGCCCTTGCCAAACGCCGAGGATTTAAGTGGATTCTGATGTGCTCAAAGGATCCGACTCCTGCCGCCATGAGGGCGCTTGACGAATTGAGGGATGAGCATCCGGATATGACTATCGAATGCCATTTCGCCTCCGAAATCGCGGCAATGCTAATCGAATGCCCTAGGGTGCGTAAGGAGTTTTACCCGAATACGCAGGATCAGCTCGAAGCGATTGCGCTGCAAAGCGGGAATAGACCGATTGACATGATTCGAAACGGGGCAAAACGTCTCAACGATGTCACTTGCGATGATAGGCTCCAAACGACTGTTGTCACAAACGGCAACTCAACAACGGTGATCTACGCCGCTAGGCCCGGTGTAACCGAAGAGATTCCTCTGTTCAACATGAAGGCAAAGAGCGAGGAAGGGTTTATTGCGCTCGAGGCGTTGCAACGCGAAGGAAAACCATTCACGCTCTCGTCTGAGGACATCGAGTTCGAACCGCTAATCACGCTTCCTGATGAAGAGATCGAATGCGTTTCTGTTTCTGCCTTTTCGACACCTGATGAACGTCCTAGCACGCTGCTCCTCTATGCGGGAGATGTCAATGCCGGTGCGTCATCCCTCTATGTGACCTTAAAGACGGTGAGACTTGGAACCGAGGTTGGACTAAGGTCAAATGTGGATCAGAAAGAATGCCCCATCAAGATTGAGCTTGAGTACCCCGTTCCTGTTGATGGTGAGGCCATGACGGCTTTGACTTTTCATATTAACCTTACGCCTAGGTTCGAAGGGCATACGGTAAAGACCGCCCTTAAAGGCGCGCGATTTCTCGCGGAGCTTGCAAAGAGCAGACGACTTGGCCTCTGTAGCCTGTATGGCGACCCAAGCGATGCCTCGTACTGTACGTTGGCTGATCTAGACGTTGGCGATACATGGGAAAGCCGGGTTGCCTTCTTTGAAGCGCTTCTGCGGGTCTGCCAGTTCTTCGGCATAGATCCAGTTTTAGACGGCTCCATCTACGCTGAGGGGTTCCTTGAAGGACTTGCCTACTTCGCAAGAAAGCTCGATAGGAGGAATCAAAGCTGGTCGGGTACATTGTCATTGACGTTAGTCGATTACGGGAAGGATGCGCTGCGCCAGCCCGATGAGGAATGCTCTTTCGTAATCGAAGAGACCCCATTCATGGACATATGCGGCATCTATTGCGAAGCACGCGTCCGTTACGTATCAAAAGGTAAGCTGAAAATCTCGGAGAAATCCGATGGTCTTGCCTGGGACATTGTTGGCGAACACACCGTCTATATTGAAAAGGTTCTTCCAGAGTGACCTTTGCAATCATTCCTTTGTGACACGTTCGCGCTCTGACCAACAACGGCGGTACCTTCAAGATTCTCTCGCAAATTGATTTATTCGGCCCCGTCCTCGTCATGCTCTAGTCTCCTACCGTCTTGTTCGGCCTGTCCATCTCCTCCAGCTTCGACATATCAAGGTACCTCCTCTTGTCCCGCTCGTGACCCACTCCGCCACCTCTCGGCCTTTTTGGCACATGTCTCGCGCGATTCCTGCACGTGGATCGCCTTCAGCATGCGCGCCGCTGCCTTCCGCCTGGTCATGGGCACCCGCCCCAGTACGTTACGATAGAAATGCACTGTGCTGCGCTGGTGGCGGGCCCCGGGGAAGAGCTCCTCGAGCGCACCGAGCATCCCCGTTCACTTGTCGCCGGTGACGAGCCGCACGCCGGAGCTCGGACGCCTACTCGTCGAGCGGTGCGTCGGGCGTCTCCTCGACGGTCTTCCTCATCAGATTCTCTATGTCATTGCGCAGCGACTCCTCGTCGACCGATGCGATGTTCGCGGTCACGGCCCATGCCACCTTCGTCGGCGATTCGTTGTTTGGTCGCTAGAAATCACATGACGGGGCGCGGGCCGTGTTCCGCTATGCGGTTGTCAATTTGCGAAAGAAGTAATGCGTCACCGCTTTCGTCTACACTCCCGCAATCCCGCGCACCGCACTCAGCAGCTCGTACTCCCTTTGGCTCCATTGGCGCAGCTCAGCTGTGCGTACGGCATCTCGGCACAAGTCCAAAAACACCTCGGCGCCCTCGCAGAAGCACTCGCGGGCAAAGGCGCCGGATCCGTCCGCAACGCACGCGCCGTCGGCAAAGAGCTTCCAGCTAGACGGCTCACGCGAGTCGTCTCCGAACAGCTTAATCTGCAGCACATGCGGATTGCCAGCAGCACAGAGCTCTTCCTCGAGCTGCTGCACCGTAAAGCGCATCTGGTGGGAGAGACTGCTCTTGACCATGGCCGAGGCGTAGCCGTTCGGCTTGTCCAGAAGATGCATGCGTTTTGGCTGTGCGACCAGGTTGTGGAAGTTGCGCTCACTGCGCACGGAGAAATTGTCCATACGGACTCCTTTCATCGATGTTGGCAGGGCCACCGTGCCTCTTGGCCGGTTGGCGTCGGGATCGTGGAGCCAACTCTCTACCCCGACTCTGGATAAAATGCGCCAGCGCCTTCGCTGACGAAAATGCAGTCTAGCAGCAGAAGGGCCAAACGCGCAAGAGGGAAGGCCGGGTATTGGTATACTCGTTTTCCGCAAGGCGGGATCGAAAGGAAGGCTATCGAGCGCATGGCGGGTGGTCGCGGCGGCTTGATTGCTGCGGCAGCCGCGCGACCGATGCGACAGGGAAAACATATGGTTCTTGGTAACAAGTTGGGCATAAGCAGCGATGCCGAATTGGCGCGCGAGGAAGAGCGGCTGACGAAGGTGCGGGCCCTCGAGCTTTTCGAGCGCGGCCTGCTTGACGAGCTGGAAGCGGGAACGTTTGCCGGCCTTGCCGAGATTCATGCCTATCTTTTCCAGGACATTTACGACTTTGCCGGGCGCATGCGTCGGGAGAATATCTCCAAGGGCGGCTTTCGCTTTGCACCCTCGCTTTATCTGGAGGAGGCGCTTGCCGCCATCGATCGTATGCCGCAGGCGACGTTCGACGAGGTGGTCGAGAAGTACGTCGAAATGAACGTCGCCCACCCTTTCCGCGAGGGCAATGGGCGCAGCATGAGAATCTGGCTCGATCAGATGTTGAAGCGCTCGTGCGGCACTGTGGTCGATTGGAGCCTTGTCGACGGGGAGGACTATTTGCTCGCCATGGAGCGAAGCCCCGTGAAGGATGTGGAGATCAAAGCACTTCTCAAGGAGGCCCTTACCGATCAGGTGAATGATCGGCGGGTGTACATGAAGGGCATCGACGCCAGCTATCGCTACGAGGGCTACAGCACGTATTCCATGGAAGATCTCTCGTAAGATTCTCCATCGCGATTATCCGTATAGGCGTGTTTCGTGCAACGCCTCGCACTCAAGGCGCTCAAGGACGCTAAAACAAATCAAGGACGCTAAAAGAGATCAAGATTGCTAAAAGAGATCAAGGATGCTACGATCTTACTGTTGCGGCGGGCAGATGGCAGGAGGTTTCCGTGGCAGACAAGATTGCGAAGGTGCAGCAGGAGACCTTCAACCCATTTACGCCGGAATTCGGAAAAGTGCCCGCTTATTTCGCTGGTCGCGAACAGGTGCTCTCAGATATCTTGAGTACCTTCGAAGAGCAGACGATGAATCTCTGCGCTCTGTTCGTTGGCCCACGTGGGTGCGGCAAAACGGCGCTTCTCACGTATCTTGGCAACGAGGCGTCTCGGCTCGGATGGGTGGTGGCCAACGTTTCGGCCACTCCGGGCATGCTCGAAGATATTGTCCAGCGCACCGAGGAGTCGGCCTCGCATCTCATCGCGGCCTCGTCCGAGAAACGCCTCACGGGCGTGAGCATCGCGGGTATAGGAGGAGCAACTTGGAGTGCAAAAGACGATTCGGATGCGAATTGGCGTACCCGCATGAATGGTCTTCTGGATCGTTTAAGCGAAGTGGATGCCGGTCTGCTGATAACTGTTGACGAAGTGGACGTGTCTCTCGATGAGATGAGCCACCTGGTTTCAACCTACCAGCATTTCGTACGCGAGAATCGCAAGGTCGCTCTTGTCATGGCGGGGCTTCCCTTTCATATAAGCTCGCTTCTGAGCGGAAAGAGCACGTCGTTTTTGCGCCGGGCTCAGCAGTTCGAGTTGGGCCCGTTGGCCCCCTATGCAGTTGAGGAGGCTTTCCGTCTGACCGTGGAAGAGGGCGGTAGGCTCATCAACGAAGAGGCCTTGGGCGAAGCCGTTGAAGCTATCGACGGATTTCCTTTTATGCTGCAGCTTCTGGGCTACCGGGCGTGGCGAATGCATCCCGATGACGCCTTCCTGAGTGTTGACGATGTCCGCGCTGGTGCGCAGAGGGCTCAGCGCGAGTTAGAGGATCGCATCTTCGATGTCACCTACGCGGAACTCTCCCGAGCGGACAGGGCATTTCTTGCGGCAATGGCTCAAGATGGGAAAGTCACCAGCCGCGCCGACCTGATGGATCGGCTTGGCAAGCCTTCGGGACATATTTCCACCTACAAGAAGCGGCTCGTGCAAAGCGGCGTTATTGGCGAAACTCTCGATGGCGACTTCTACTTCGCATTGCCCGGCTTCAAGGAGTATGTCGAGCGGCGACAGGGGTAGTCGGTGCTTTTAGTGGCGCGGCCCTTAAGTTTTGATCGTTAGCAATTTCCTACGTAGACGTGCTTCAAATAGCGCCTCGCTACGTTGGCCAGGTGGTGTACGGTTTCGGGTGGGGTGGCGGGGCGGTCGGTAAGGCGGTGGCAGGGGAAGAAGCGGGTCAGGTGGTAGGGGATCGACGGATCCAGGGAGGCGAGCCATTGGGCCGCCTCGGCGATTTCCTGGTCGCTGTCGTTCAGGCCGGGGATGACGAGCGTCGTTACTTCCAGGTGACAGCTGGGTGTGGCAGCCAGCACTTCTATGGTGTGCTTCACAGTTGCCAAGTCGCCGCCGACGAGGTCGTAGAAGCTCTGGGTGAAGCCCTTCAGGTCGATGTTCGCGGCATCGATGAACGGTGCCACCTCGTGCAGCGGGCCGTCGTTCACGTAGCCGTTGGATACCAGCACGTTGACCAGGCCACGC
>URYT01000008.1 GCA_900552185.1 uncultured Collinsella sp.
CCGTTGGCGCTCGCCGCTCCCCTGTTGGCCGCCTCCATGATGCCGGGGCCGCCACCGGTGATAACCGCCACGCCGCGTTGGGCAATCTTGCGACCGACCGTGCGCGCCGCCTTGTAGAGCGGATCGGTCTTGGGCGTGCGGGCGCTACCGAAGATGGTCACCGCAGGCCCGAGCTCGGCCAGCGCGCCAAAACCATCGACGAATTCTGCCTGAATACGAAGGACGCGCCACGGATCGACATGCAACCAGTCGGTTGAATCCTCAGGCGCCAGCAGGTTGGCGTACGTATTATCCTTAGGAATCATGGGGCCGCGCATGACCACGGGACCGCGGCGGTACGTCTCGTCGTAGGCAGGCTCGCCCTCGACATTCTCGTTCTTAATCATGGGTGCTCCTATCGAGAAAAAGAAAAACGAGCGGGGTCGACGCCATGCGCCAAACACCCGCCCGAGCATCAACTATTCGGTATGGTACCCACGATGTATCAAGTGCTTGCAAGCTATCGGTCAGCGGTCGTGCACACGGTGTTAGCGAACGTGATGACCGGCCGGCGCTCGCCCCTTGCCGTTGCCCGCGCTCTGCAAGCGCCCGCGCCGCCCTTAGTAGTCCACCGCCGCAGGGCTGTTCATCCAGTCGCTCACAAACGCGCCGTAGCGGCCCTCGATAATGGCCTGGCGGGCACGCTGCATAAGGTTGAGCAAGTAGTAGATGTTGTGCATCGAAAGCAGGATGCCGCCGAGCATCTCCTTCTGCGTGACCATGTGACGGATGAGCGCGCGGCTGTAGCCGCCCGTGCACACCGGGCAGGTGCAAGTGGGGTCGATGGGGCCGTCGTCGTGCGCAAAGCGCGCGTTGCGGAAGTTGAGGCGACCCTCGCTGGAGAACGCCGTGCCCATACGGCCGGTGCGCGTCGGCAGCACGCAGTCGAACATGTCGATGCCCACACCCACACCACGCACGAGGGTGGTGGGGTTGCCGACGCCCATCAGGTAGCGCGGCTTGTGCTTGGGCATATACTCGCTCGCGAGCGGCGCCAGCGTCTCGAACATGGTCTCGTGGTCCTCGCCCACCGAGTAGCCGCCGATGCCGTAACCGGGGAAGTCACCGCACTCCTCCAGATGGCGCAGCGAGCGCAGGCGCAAGTCCAGGTGCATGCCGCCCTGGACAATGCCAAAGAGTGCCTGGTCATCGCGGGTGTGGGCCTTATAGCAGCGCTCGGCCCACATGCTCGACAGCTCGACGGCACGCTCAACGTAGGCGCGCGTGGCGGGATAGCCGGGGCACTGGTCGAGCTGCATGCAGATGTCGGAACCGAGCTTCATGGCGATCTCCATGTTGTCCTCGGGCGTCCAGAACACGTGGCGACCGTCGTAATCGTTGACAATAAAGCGCACGCCTTCGTCGGTGAGCTTGACGGCGTCGTTGTGGCTGAAGACCTGGAAACCACCCGAGTCGGTGAGGATGGGGCCGTGCCAGTTCATAAACTTGTGCAGTCCGCCCAGCTCGGCGATGGTGTCCTCGCCGGGACGCATGGACAGGTGATAAGTATTGGCAAGCACGATCTGGGCACCGAGCTGCTTGACGGTCTCGGTAGGGATGCCCTTGACGTTTGCCTTGGTGCCCACGGGCATAAAGATCGGCGTCTCGATGTCGCCGTGCGGGGTGTGCAGCACGCCGGCACGCGCATGCGTCGTCGGATCCTCGGCGATCAGGTCGAATTTAAAAAGGCTCTGGTCCATAAACTGGAACTCCTTGGTTGCGGTTCATACGCAAACCATTATACGGGCAACCCACAAAGAGCACCGACTCGACAGAAACTAGTGCATTAGGATCAGGTTCCCGAGCCGGTCGTTGGGGACAGTCTTCAGCGCCATCTTGCAAAGGAATGTCCCAATCTGCCGACACTTAGGGACTGTCCCCAAGTGCCGGCAAGAGTGCCCCTTATGACTAGTCATTTAAGAACGTCCTCAACGACTACGAGATCATCTCCAACAGCCAAGGCAACGCCGATGCTCTGGCGACGTCAGCGAGCGGTCGCCGGGGCGAACAAATTGGCATGAAAAGAGGGCGGCATAGACCTTCTGGTCATGCCGTCCTCTTTGAATGACAAGTTGTCGCCCCGGCGACCGCGCAGCGTCGGCCCGTTACGGCGTTTGGTAAAACGCCGTAACCCCTACGGACGCTGGCCCATGCCACCCTCGAGGGTGACGGTCTCGCCGTTCATGTACTTAAAGTCGGGGCCGCAGAGCTGAACGACCACGCGGCCGATTTCCTTCTCGACGTCGCCGTAGTGACCAGCCGGCGGCATGTGGACGTTGGCCTTAAACGCCTCGGGATAGGCATCCTGGAAGTTCTCGAGCGCAGCGGTCCAAGCAAGCGGGCAAACGATGTTGACGTTGATGCCGTCCTTGCCCCACTCGGTGGCGGCGACGCGGGACATACCGCGGATGCCCTCCTTGGCGGCAGCATAGCTGCACTGGCCATAGTTGCCAAACAGGCCGGCGCCCGAGGCGAAGTTGACCACGGAGCCCTTGGTCTCCTTCAGGTGCGGATAGGCCTTCTGCATGTACAGATAGGTAGCATACAGACCGGAGTAAATGGCCAGGTTAAACTGATCCATGGTGTGATCGGCGATGGTCACGCCCGAGGCGCTGGCCTGAGCATTGTTGACGACGGCGTCGATGCGGCCGAACTCCTCAATGGCCTTGTCGATGACGTTCTGGACGACGGCCTCGTTGTCCTGACCAGCCGAGACATCGGCCTGAACAGGCAGAACCTTGACGCCGTACTCGGCCTCGAGGGATTCCTTGGCAGCCTCGAGCTTGGCGACGTTGCGGCCGGTAATGACGAGGTTTGCGCCCTCCTTGGCAAAAGCGATATCGATGCCGTAGCCGATGGAGCCAGCGGAGCCGTCCTTAAGCGTGGCCTTGCCGCCGCCGGTGACGATCACGGTCTTACCAGTGAAAAGTCCCATACAAAGTCCTTTCAAATCGCGACGGGCGAACCCGCCGACTGCGCGCATCCAAATAAACGCGCCAAAAGCTGAGATGCAACTTTAACGTGTTCAAGCGAAAATAAAAGACCACGGTAGGCGAACGGCACCACGTCGTTCGGCGAAGGGATTGTCAAGTACAAACTGGATATAGCGACCGAGTTATTGTTATCAGATCGAGCCATCGAACACGTTTTGAAACTTTGCTGCGGCGCGCGGGATGTCGGCGCGAGACTTTATCATAAGGTGACAAACAACGATGAGGAGCACATGCCTATGACAGACGAGCTGGACCCCCAGACTCAACAGCATATTAATGATTCCGCAGACGTCACCGCAGATACTGACGCTGTGACCTGCGATGGTATCGACATCGACGACCCCATCTTGGACGAAAGCGCTACGGCGGAAACCCCCGAAACAGAAAACGCCGATGAGCAAAACGACGATGCGCCCGCTCAGGACGACGCCCCTGTACAGGACGACGCCCCGCAAGCAGCGGGCCCCATCGAGGTGTCTTCGGAAGAAGAGCTCGATGCCGTCATGGACTCCATGATGGATGCTGTCAAAGCGATGAAAGACGCCGTCGCCGATGCCGATATTGATACCGAGGAAGAGGAGGCCGCCGAGGCGGCCTCGACCTTTGTGCCCGGCGAGACTCCGGTTGCCGACCAGGGCAGCACCATGCCCTCGTTTCTGCAGCTCGAGCACCCCACGATTGGCGCCGATGCGGTCGATCCACACGCAGCAGGCTTTTCTGTGGTCGAGGGCGGTACCGGCAATATCGCCGCGCCGCAGGCTGCCGATGCGGACGCCGCCGACACCGCTCGCCCGACCGCCCCGCACTCCCCCGCCGCGAGCCGCGATCTGGGGACCGCTGTCTCGAACACTGCGAACGCCGTGGGCGCCTTTATCGCCCAGGGCGCCTCGGCCATGCGCGAGATGAATGCCGCGAAAAAGGCACTTGCCGATGCCCGCGCCCACCTGGCCGAACTTGAGCAGCGCATTGCCGATCAGGCCGAGGAACTCGAGACGCGCCAGGATATCGCAGGCCGCTACGACCAGATCGTCGCCGACCAGCACCAGGCGATTGCCACGGCCCAAAAGACTGCAGCGGCCGCCGAGATTGACCGTGATGCCCACGCCGCCAAAGCGACAGAGCTCAAGGGTCAGTTCGAACAAATGAAGACAGAGGATGACGCGACTGAGCTCCGCCTGAAGGCCGCGCTCGATGCCGTGGAGGCCCGCGAGGCGAGCTCGCGCGAGACCGGCAACCGCCTCATTCGACGTCTTGAGGATTCCAAGCGCATCCGCGACAAGGTAAAGGCCGAGCGAGACGCCGGCATTGCCGCCGCACAACAAACCGTCGACGCCACGCGCGCCCAGCTCGAGACGCTGCGTCATGAGTATGCCGAGCTGCAACGCAATCCCTCGGCAAATCCCGCCAACTATACGGTGCGCACTAGCGAGCTCTCGATGCAGATCTCCGACACGGCAGATGCCCTGCGAAAAGCCGAAGAAGATGTCCCGCGCATCACCGCCGACCTTGAGCACTCGCTTGCCGCAGCCGAGCAGGCCGTCGAACAGGCGCAGGCCCCCCTTGCCGAAGCCAAACGCGCGCACCAAGCCGTGACGGCAGAGGCCGATGCCGCGCGCGACGAACTTCAGACGGCCAAGACCGCCGCCGCGACTCGTCAGCGCGAACTGCGCGAGAAGATCACTGCCGAGGACAAGGCACGCCGGGACCAGGAGCAGACCATCGCCAACGCCCAAGCAGATGCCGCACATGCACAGTCGATCATCGAGCAGGCGACCGAGGTGCACGACCACCCAGAGATCACTGAGTCGCTTGCAGGATCCTTGGCCCGAGACAAAGCCGAACACGCCGAGACCGAGCGAGAGGTTACCCAGCTCGAAGCCACCGAGGACGCGGTGCGCGAGCGTACCCGCGACTCACGCATCAAATTCACCGGCGCCATCGTCTGCATCGTCGCCGCAATCCTGGTGATCATCCTGATCTGGCTGTTCGCGAGCAAGTAAACCAGCTGCCAAAAAACGCTCAACGCAGTTGCGGTGAGATAGTTCCTGTTTAGCCCCAAAAAGGCCAATTCAAGAACTATCTCACCGCAACTTATTTAGATTGGCACAAGGCAACCTACCCCTGTTGCACCAAACTCTTAACATAAGGAGTGTCCCCAGGTGCCGGCACAAAAGGAACGTCCCCAAGTGCCAAGTGCATCAAGAGCGTCCCCTTTGACCAGTCGTTTAAGAACGTCCCCAATGACTACCCATGTGCCAAGTGTTACGCCGATGTTTTGGCACCGACAGCGAAAACCCGCCAGAGCGAGCAAGGTGCCTTGAAACGAGGCGGCATTGATCTTTTGATCATGCCGCCGAAGTTGAAAGGCAGATTGCCGCTCTGGCGGGTTTGCAGCGTCAAGCGGTTACGCGGTTTGGTAAAACCGCGTAACTTAGTAGTTGGCCTCGTAGCCGTTACCGTCGCCGGTGGGCTCTTCGTAGTAGTCCGAATCGCTCGAATCGCCTGAGTCATCGGAATCGTCAGAGCTGACCGATGAGGTTGCGGTACCGTTTGCGTAGTCGTCAGACGTGTTGTTGTTCAGGTCGCCGATCGTAGAGCTGGAACCGTCGGAAAGACCCATGGTGTTGGGACCCTTGGGATCCTTGCCGGCATCGACGCGCTCCATCATTTCCTTGAGCTCGTCCTCGTAGACAAAGACGTAGCTCACTCCGTCGATCATGGTGCTGTCGTCGGCGTACGAGGGCAGGTTGGCCGAGTAGATACCGTCGACATCCATACCGCGCATGGCATTGACCGTAGCCACGATATCCTGAACGCTCATATCGGTTACGAGCATATCGGACAGCGAATTAACCAGGCCAAAGATCTTCGTGGCATCGAAGTTATTGAGAATCTGGTTGGCAAGGGCGCCAAGCACCTGACGCTGGTGGCGCATGCGCGTGTAATCGCCGTCGGCATAGGTGTAGCGGCAGCGGGCATAGGTAAGGGCGGTGGCGCCGTCCATATGTTGCTGACCAGCGGTAATCTTAATATCCAGGTGCTCGGGGTCGTCAACATCATCGGTTGCGTTAATGTCGATACCGCCAACCGAATCAATCAGCGCCTGCATACCGTCGAAGCTGACCTCGGCATAGTGGGAAATCTGAACACCGCACAGCTCGTTGACAGCCTCGACCATGGCCTCGGCGCCGCCAACGGTATGGCAGGCGTTGATCTTCATGGTCTCGCCCTTGTACTCGACCTTGGTGTCGCGCGGAACGGAAATGAGCGTCGCCTGCTTTTGCGTGGGATCAATGCGTGCCAGGATAATCGAGTCGGCACGGTACGTATCCTCGCCCGGACGGCCGTCGGTGCCAAGAAGCAGCACGTAGAACGGATCCTTTGCCTCATCGGTGTCAACCAGAACCCGACGCAGATTGTCGGTAATGACATTAGAATCGCCGAGCTTGCCCATAATGGTGGCAAACCACAGGCCGGCAGCGGTAGTGGCACTCAGCAGCACACCAAGCACGACAATGAGCGCGACGTGACGAATCGTGTGGCTACGACGACGTTGACGAGCGCGCTCGGAATAGCGAGCCACGTTATCGCGACTGTAGATCTTGGCCTGCGCACCAGTTGAGGGTCTTCGGGCGGTGGTATCCGCGAGGGGCTTTTTATTAAACATAGGCAACCTGTATTAGTAGATGACGGGATCGGGGACGGTAGCATGCTCGACATGCGCGCCGAGCGCCTGCAGCTTTTCGACAAACTGCTCGTAGCCGCGCTTGATGTGATGGATGGCCGAAACCTCGGTCGTCCCGTCGGCGATCAAGCCCGCTACGACGAGGGCCGCTCCGCCACGCAGATCGGGCGAGGTAACCTGTGCACCCGAGAAGCCCTTGACGCCATGAATCATGGCATGATGGCTCTCGATACGAATGTCGGCACCCATGCGCACCAGCTCAGAGGCAAACATAAAGCGATTCTCGAAGATGTTCTCGGTAATAACGGAACTGCCGTCGGCAAGGGCGGAGAGTACCATAATCTGTGCCTGCATGTCCGTCGGGAAGCCGGGGAACGGAAGCGTCTGGATGTCGACCGGCTTGATACGCTCGGCACGGTTTACATGGACGCCATCCTCGACGCGCTCGCAGTCGATACCCATGAGCTCCATCTTCTTGAGCACCATGCCCAAGTGAATGGGGCAAAAGCCCGTGACATCGACACCGCGATCGTCGGCCATCAACGCACCGGCAACGATAAAGGTACCGGCCTCGATGCGGTCGCCCACCACGCGATGGGTAACGGGATGGAGCTCTTCCACGCCTTCGATAGTCACGACGGGCGTACCGGCGCCAACAATCTTGGCGCCCATCTCGTTGAGCATGTTGGCGAGATCGACGATCTCGGGCTCGCGGGCGGCATTGTCGATAACCGTGGTACCCTGCGCGCGCACGGATGCCATAATGAGGTTCTCGGTCGCACCGACACTGGCGAACTCGAGCGTGACGGTGGTACCGCGCAGACCTTGGGGCGCATTAGCGTTGATGTAACCGTGGGCGGTATCGAACTCAACGCCCAGGGCCTCAAGACCAAGAATGTGCATATCGATCTTGCGAGCACCCAGGTTGCAGCCGCCGGGCATGGCTATCTTGGCACGATGGAAACGGCCCAGCAAGGGCCCCATCACGGCCGTGGAAGCGCGCATCTTGGCAACGAGCTCGTAGGGAGCCTCCCAAGAATCGACCTGAGAGGTATCGATCTCGAGCGTGTGCTCGTCGAGAACATCGATCGTAGCGCCCATGCCCTTGAGCACCTTGCCCATCACGTGGACATCGGAAATATCGGGCACGTTCTGCAGCGTCGTCTTGCCCGGCGCCAGAAGCGTTGCCGCCATGAGTTTGAGCGCGGAGTTCTTGGCACCCGAGACGGGCACGGAGCCTCCGATGGCGTGGCCACCCTCAACGCGGATAATATCCAAGGTCTACCCTTTCAAAAAGCATGCCCGGGGTGGCTGAGCCATCCCGGGCATGATGTGTTCGCAAATGGTCGAACGCTAAATCGTTTGACTATTGGGCAAGCTTGAGCTTACACCATGCGATTTCATTATAGAGGTAGGCGCGGCGTGCATCATCCTCCGACAAATTACCCAGCTTCTCTTCAAAACCTTGAATATCAGCTTTAAGCTTGTCGGCATCGACGGTCGCCAAATCGCAAGCGCGCTCGGCGAGAACGGTCACGACATCGTCCGCAACCTGGGCATAGCCGCCGGCCACGGCAAACGTGTGGTCGACAGTGCCCATGGCCTTATCGGAAACGCGAACGTAACCGCGGTCGATCGTGCAGATCTCGCTGGAGTGAGCAGGCAGAACGCCAAACTCGCCATCCGTGGACGGAATCGACACAAACGCAGCGTCGCCCTCATAGGCGCAGCTCACGGGGCACACGATGCGGATACGCATAACCTACTTCTCCCCCATCTTGCGGGCGCGCTCGCGCACGTCCTCAATCGTGGAAGCATAGCGGAAAGCCTGCTCGGGCAGGTCATCGGCCTTGCCGTCGACAATCTCGGCGAAAGAGCGGACGGTATCCTCGACGCGGACGTAGACACCGGGGTTGCCGGTGAACTTCTCGGCGACGTGGAAGGACTGCGAGAGGAACTGCTGAATCTTACGGGCACGGTTGACCGTAAGGCGCTGCTCCTCGGACAGCTCGTCCATACCCAGAATGGCGATGATGTCCTGAAGGTCGGAGTACTCCTGCAGGAGCTCCTGGACCTTGACGGCGACACGGTAGTGCTCCTCGCCAACGATCGAGGGATCGAGAGCGTCGGAGGAAGACGCAAGCGGGTCGATAGCCGGGAACAGGCCGAGCGACGAAATGCTACGCGAAAGAACCGTGGTGGCATCGAGGTGCGTAAACGTCGTGGCAGGCGCCGGGTCGGTCAGGTCGTCTGCGGGGACGTAGACAGCCTGGACGGAGGTAATGGAGCCCGTCTTGGTCGAGGTAATGCGCTCCTGGAGGTCGCCCATCTCGGTTGCCAGCGTGGGCTGGTAACCAACGGCGGACGGCATACGGCCCAGCAGTGCGGAAACCTCGGAACCTGCCTGAGAGAAGCGGAAGATGTTGTCGATGAACAGCAGAACGTCCTGGCCGCGATCGCGGAAGTACTCAGCGGTGGTAAGGCCGGCCAGACCGATGCGCAGACGCGCTCCGGGCGGCTCGTTCATCTGACCATAGACCAAGCAGGTCTTGTCGATAACGCCAGACTCGCTCATCTCGAGGAACAGGTCGGTGCCCTCGCGGGTACGCTCGCCGACGCCGGTGAACACCGAGGTGCCGCCGTGCTCCTGGGCGAGGTTGTTGATGAGCTCCTGAATCAGAACGGTCTTGCCGACGCCGGCGCCGCCGAACAGGCCCGTCTTGCCGCCACGGATGTAGGGCTCGAGCAGGTCGACAGCCTTGATGCCGGTCTCGAAGATCTCGGTCTTGGTGGTGAGCTCGTCGAAACGGGGCGCTGCATGGTGGATGGGGTAGAACTCCTCCACCTCGGGCATGGGCTTGCCGTCGACGGGCTTGCCCATGACGTTCCAAATGCGGCCGAGCGTCTTGGGACCAACGGGCATCTTCATGGGCTCACCGGTATCGGTGGCGATGAGGCCGCGCTGCAGGCCGTCGGTCGAGGACATGGCGACCGTGCGGACGACGCCGCCCGGAAGCTGGCTCTCGACCTCGAGGATCGTGCTCAGATGACCGATCGGGGTCTCGGCCTCGACCGTGAGCGCGTTGTAGATCGGGGGCACCGCGCCGTCAAACTTGACGTCGACGACAGGGCCGATGATTCGCACGATGCGACCATCACCGGCAGTCGTCTTCTTGGTGGCTTCCTCGACCGCAAGCTTTACGGTGTTATTAGCCATTACTGTTCCTCCAATGCTGAGGCTCCGCCGACGATCTCGTTAATCTCGGTCGTGATCGAAGCCTGGCGCACGCGACTATACGTGCGGGTAAGGGTCGAGATGATCGCGGTGGCGTTTTCCGTCGCGGAGTGCATGGCCTTGCGGCGTGCACCCTGCTCGGCAGCCGCCGAATCGATCAGGGCCTGGTAGATGACCGTCAGGATATAAGACGGCACAAGCTTGCCGAGAACATGCTCGGGAGAGGGCACGAACTCGAACGTGGACGAGATGCGCTTAGGGGCGTCGGTCTCGTTCTTACGCGGACCGTGGGCCATAGCGATCATCTCGGGGTCGAGCGGCAACAGATGCTCGACGCGAAGCTCCTGATCCACGCGGTTCTTGGCGTGGTGGTAGACAAGCTCGACACGGTCAAGCTCACCGGCACGATACGCATCGCAGATATGAGAGGAGATCATGCGGGCCTGATTGAAATCGGGCTCAGAGGAGTTGCCCTCAAAGTGCATGACAACGTTTGCGCGGTCACGGAAATACGTGGCCGGCTTACGCCCGCACGCGATGATCTCGCATTCGATGCCGTCGTTCGCCCAAGAAGCGGCGAGCTTTTCGGCCGTGCGCTCCACCGTCGTATTGAAACCGCCGGCAAGGCCGCGGTCCGAGGCAATAACGACAATCAGGCCATGCTTGACGCTCTCATGCTTCTGCAGCATGGGATCGGTGCCCGAACAGGAGGCGTCGCCGGCGACCGTCAACATGACGTCGGTCAGCGCCTCCTTATAGGGCTCGGCCTGCTTGGAGCGATCGAGGGCACGACGAATCTTGGCCGTAGAGACCATCTCCATCGTGCGCGTGATCTGCTTGGTCGTGGTAACCGAGGAGATTCGCTTCTTAATGTCGCGAAGGTTGGCCATGGGGCTTAGTTCTCCTCTGATCCAGAAACATCCGAATGGTGCTTGGCCATGAACTGCTGCTTGAAGTCGCCGATGACGCGCAAGAGCTCAGCCTTGGTGTCATCATCGATCTTCTTGGCGCGAACCTTGTCGAGCAGCGAACCAAAGCCATTGTCCATGTACTCGATGAGCTCGGCACGGAAGGGCAGCACGTCGGCGATCTCCAGGTCATCCAGGAAGCCCTCGTTGCCAGCGAACAGCGTAACGATCTGCTCGCCAACCTCAAACGGCTTGTAACGCGGCTGCTTCAGGAGCTCGGTCATGCGAGCACCGTGGGTCAGCTGCTTCTGAGTAGCCTCGTCGAGGTCGGAGCCGAACTGCGTAAAGCCAGCGAGCTCCTGATAGGAAGCGAGGTCCAGACGGAGGTTGCCGGCGACCTGCTTCATGGCCTTGGTCTGCGCATCGCCACCGACGCGGGACACGGAGATACCCACGTCGACTGCCGGGCGCTGACCCTGGAAGAAGAGCTCGGACTGCAGGTAGATCTGACCATCGGTAATGGAAATGACGTTGGTCGGAATGTAGGCCGAGACGTCGCCGTCCTGGGTCTCGATGATCGGCAGTGCCGTCATGGAGCCGTAACCGTTCTTCTTGGACATCTTGACGGCACGCTCGAGCAGACGAGAGTGCAGGTAGAAGATGTCGCCAGGATAGGCCTCGCGTCCGGGCGGACGATGCAGCGTCAGCGACATCTGACGGTAGGCCACAGCCTGCTTGGACAGGTCATCGTAGATGACGAGCACGTGGCCGCCGGGGTTGGTCTCGCTGGCGGGCTTGCCGTCCTCGCCGTTGTACATAAAGAACTCGCCAATAGCGGCACCGGCCATAGGCGCGATGTACTGCATAGGGGCGGAATCGGCAGCGGTGGCCGAAACGATGATGGTGTAGTCGAGCGCACCGTGCTGAGCGAGGGTCTCGCGGATGTTGGCAACCGTGGAGGCCTTCTGGCCGATGGCGACATAGATGCAGACCATGCCCTTGCCGCGCTGGTTGAGGATAGCGTCGATGGCGATGGCGGTCTTACCGGTCTTACGGTCACCGATGATGAGCTCACGCTGACCGCGGCCAATAGGCACCATGGAGTCGATAGCGAGCAGACCGGTCTGAACCGGCTCGCACACCGGGGTACGATCGATGACGCCGGGAGCCTTGAACTCGATGGGGCGACGGTGCGTAGCGGCGATGTCGCCCAGGCCGTCGATGGGCTGGCCGAGCGGATTGACGACGCGGCCGAGCATGGCACGGCTCACGGGGATATCCATAACGCGGCCAGTGGTGCGGCACTCGTCGCCTTCCTTGATGGAGTCGACGGCACCGAACAGAACGGCGCCGACCTCGTCACGGTCAAGGTTCTGGGCAAGGCCGAAGACGGTCTCACCGGTATCGGAGCTCTTGAACTCCAGAAGCTCGCCTGCCATGGCGCTCTTGAGGCCGGAGACGCGCGCGATGCCGTCGCCTACCTCGTCGACCGTTGAAACCTCATGCGTATCGACCGTCGCGGAGAGGCTCGTGAGCTGCTCCTGCAGTTTCTTGGCGATATCCTGGGCATTGAGGGTTTCGGACATTAGGCTTCACCTCCGTACGAATTAGCAGAGTTTGCGAGGGTCTCCTGCGCGATGCGCAGCTGCGTCTTGACGGAAATGTCACGACGCTCGCCGCGGGCCTCGAGCACCAGGCCGCCCACGATAGACGGGTCGACCTGCTCGATAAGGAATACCTTGCGGCCGAAGTCCTGCTCGCATTTCTTAGTGATGGTTTGACGCAGCTCGTCGTCGAGCGGGATCGCCGTGGTGACGGTCACGCCCACTACATCCTCGTCTTCCTCGGCAACATACTTAAAGGCAGCTGCCACCTTGGGAAGAAGGTCGAGCTGGTCGCGCTTGGACATGGTGTCGAGCACGGCGATGATCTCGGGGCTGGCAGAAGCCAGGCGCTCGATCATCTCGAGGTCCTCGAACACATGGTTCTCGGCCTTGGCGGCTTCCAGAAGGGAGCGCGCGTAGGTCTCGAGCACCTTGTCCTGATAGCGGCTAGTCGGCATTCAGGCTACCTGCTTCCTGGATGTAGCGCTCGATGAGCTTCTTCTGCTCGGCATCGTCCTCGAGTGCCTCGCCCACGATCTTGGTGGCGACGGCAACGGACAGGTCGGCGATGGAGCTCGCGGCACCGGCGTAGATGGACTTGCGCTCGTCCTCGACGGTCGTATGGGCCTTGGCGATGATCTCCTCGGCCTCCTTGTGAGCAGCTTCGATGATACGGGCACGCTCGGACTCGGCGTCCTTACGGGCCTCGAGAACGATGTCGGCAGCCTGACGACGGGCGTCGGTGACGATCGAGTCGGACTCAGCGCGCTTGGCGATAGCCCCCTGCTTGGTCTTCTCGGCCTCGTCGAGGCTCTCCTCGATCTTCTTGCCGCGCTCCTCCATAGTTTTCATGATGCCCGGCAGGGCGACCTTGGCCAGCACGATCCAGATAATCAGGAAGGCGATAAGCGCCGGGATGAACTCCGCCATCTTAGGGATGAGGATGTCCGCACCGGCGGCGCCGTCCTCGGCGAACGCGGAAACCGGCATGAGCAGCGCGGCCGCGGACGCGGAGAGTGCGATCGCGCTCTTCTGGGATGAAAGATTCATACTTGACGCTCCGTGCTATTTAACGATCAGCGCGACAACGAAGCCGATCAGAGCCAGAGCCTCGCCGAAGGCGGAGCCCATGATGAAGACGGTGAACACGCGGCCCTGGACCTCAGGCTGACGGGCCATAGCACCCGTAGCACCCAGAGCAGACAGGCCGATAGCAAGACCAGCGCCGATAACACCGAGACCGTAACCGATAACTCCCACGATTCCTCCTTTGTCGTGCGTGTCTTATTTCACGCAGGATAACCTTTTTATAACTGCCGGGCTCCATGGGTACGGGCACCGGCGGTTTAACGAATTGCCTTACCTTTAAGGCGCGAACGGAAGACTACTCCTCCTCCGCGACCTCCTCTGCCTCGGAGACATACACGGCGGTAAGGACCGTGAAGACGTAAGCCTGGATGGCGCCGACCACAAGCTCGATCGCATAGATCAGGATGAGAATGGCAAGCCAGGCCAGCGAAGGCAGGGCGCCGACGGCGTGGGCCGCGGAAACCTGCTGAAGCAGCGGCTGCATGAACATGCTCGCCATGATGGCAAACGAGCCCATGACCACGTGTCCTGCGAACATGTTGCAGAACAGACGGACGGCGAGCGTGATGAGGCGCAGGAAGGTCGAGAAAAGCTCGACGACCCACACGAGCACGTTCATCGGGAAGCTCACGCCCTGCGGGGCGAGGCTCTTGATGTAGCCGATCACGCCGTGAGCCTTGCATCCGTAGTAGATGAAGTACACGAAGGCGAAGATGGCGAGCGCGGCGGTGGAGCCGATTGCACCGGTGCCGGGCTTCATTCCCGGGATCAGGCCGATCATGTTATTGATCAGGATGAACAGGAAAAGCGAGCACAGGAACGGGAAGTGCTTCTTCCAGTTCTCACCCACGACGCCCTTGCCGATATCGTTCTCGACGTACTCGATGATGTACTCGAAACCGTTGACGAAGAAGCCCTTGGGAACCAGGGTCTGCTTCTTCTTGAACACGGCCAGGACGATCAGGAGCACGATCGTGGAGACGATCAGCCAAAACGAGTACTGCGTGATGCCGCAGCTCAGATCGCCCACGACAGGGGTGGAGCTGAACTCGCTGACCAGATGATTAATCTCATCAGGCAGCTTTTCAAAAATTTCCACGACTTACCTTTCGACCTCATGAGGATCTCGTAGCGCCTTGGCGACGCGAACCGCGCAGGCGGCCATAAAGGCCACGAAGCCGATCGCCTCGCCCAGGAGGAACATGCGAAATGCCTCTCCGAACAACACAAACACAACCAAGGTAAAGACAAGCAACGCGATTGCCGAGACCGCGAGACTCACCATACCCTTGAGCATGTCCGCATTCTGCTTATCGTCAAGAACCGGCTTGAGCGTAAAGACAAAGGGAAGGAAGGCAATCGCGCCCGCGATGGCACCTGCAACGATAGCGAGCAGATCGGCTATCTGAAACACTGGCGTCCTCACTTTCCTTTTTAACGCCTCACAGAACAGTTCCCGCCAAACATTGGTGACTATTGTACGAGCCAATCGCTAAAGTACAACCGAAAAAGCATCGGTTAATACGCACCTGTTCGTTTTCTTAAGACCTTCTTTATGCCGCAGGTACGGTAATACGTTTTTCTCGAACCCTGCAGGGCAAAACGTCCGTTAACAGGAGTGCGCGCGGTCGCCTTTTGTTCGACCGCGCGCACCGTTTCTTCGTATTTGCAGCCGCGGCCGTCTTAGCCCAGCGACTAGAGCGTGCCGTAGATGCGGTCGCCGGCGTCGCCCAGGCCGGGAACGATGTAGGCGGCCTCGTTGAGATGGTCGTCGATGGCGCACGTATAAATATGTACGTCGGGGTCCTTTTCGGTCAGTGACTTGAGGCCCTCGGGCGCGGCGACGATGCACAGCATGCGGATATCCTTGACACCGCGCTCGCGCAGGTAGCTGATGGCCATCTCGGCCGAACCGCCCGTGGCGAGCATGGGGTCGACAACCAGGCAGATGCGCTGGTCGATATCCTTGGGCATCTTGCAGTAATACTCATGCGGCTCGTGGGTGACCTCGTCGCGCTCCATACCGATGTGGCCCACGCGAGCGGAGGGTACCAAGTCGAGGATGCCATCGACCATGCCAAGGCCTGCACGCAGGATGGGAACGATGGCGAGCTTTTTGCCGGCGAGCTGCTTAAACGTTGCGGTGGTGATGGGGGTCTCGACTTCGACGTCTTCCATGGGCAGGTCGCGCATGGCCTCGTAGCCGTCAAAAAGTGCGAGCTCGCGCACGAGCTGGCGGAACTGGTTGGTGCCGGTGTTTTTGTCGCGCAGGATCGACAGCTTGTGCTGGACGAGCGGGTGATCGACAAGCGTCACACGGGACGTATCGTAGGTGACGGTCATGGGTTGATTGCCCCTTTCGTTGCGGCCGGAAGATGGCCTTGCTGACAAGGCGCGCAGCAATGTTGCCGCCGCACGCCATGCATTAGTTTAGCGGTTTGTTGTATCGAGCAGCCCATCGCAGCCCTACTGTGCGGTACTGAGCGAGCGCCTGACTGCATCACACCAGCCCGCAAGGTTTTGTTCGCGGCGCTCGGCGGACATGTGGGGAAGGAAGGTCCTAACGATCTGGGCATTTTGCTCCAGCTCTTCCAGGTCTTCCCAATAGCCGACGGCAAGACCCGCCAAGTACGCGGCACCGATTGCCGTGGTCTCCACCGTCTCGCATTGCAGCACGGGGATATCCAGCAGGTCGGCCTGGAATTGCATGATGAACTCGTTGCGCGAGGCACCGCCATCGACAGACAGGCGCTCGATCGAAAGCCCCACGTCCTGCTCCATGGCGCGCAGCACGTCGTAGCTCTGATATGCCATGGATTCGCAGGCGGCACGTACGATGGTCGCACGGCTCGAGGCGCCGGTCAGACCGCACACGATACCGCGGGCATGCGGGTCCCACCAGGGAGCGCCCAGACCCGCAAAGGCGGGAACGAAGTAGCAGCCCTCGTTGTCGCTAATCGAAGCGGCGAGTTGTGCCGACTCGCTCACGCTCGAGATGATGCCCATGTTGTTGCGAAGCCAGTTCATGGTGGAACCGGCAGCAAAGATGGAGCCCTCGAGTGCATAGCTGACTTTGCCGTCCGCAGCGATACCGATGGTGGAGACCAGGCCATTCTTGGATTCGACGATCTCGTCGCCGGTGTTCATGAGCATAAAGCAGCCCGTGCCATAGGTGTTTTTGGTCTGGCCGGGACGGAAACAGCAGTGGCCGAACAGCGACGCCTGCTGGTCGCCCGCCACGCCCATGATGGGCGGCATATTGGTCATGATGTCGCTCGCGACGCGGCCGTAGTCGCCCGAGCTCCAGCGAACCTCGGGCATCATGGAACGTGGAACGTCAAAGAGCGCCAGCAGGTCGTCGTCCCAATCGAGCGTATGGATATTAAAGAGTGCCGTGCGGCTGGCATTGGTGTAGTCGGTGGCAAAGACCTGGCCGCCGGTGAGGTTGTAGATGAGCCAGGTGTCGATGGTGCCAAACATGAGGTCGCCCGCCGCCGCGCTCTCGCGTGCGCCGTCGACGTTGTCGAGAATCCACTGCACCTTGGAGGCCGAGAAATACGGGTCAAGCGTAAGTCCCGTGCGGGAGCGCACCAGCTCCTCGCAACCCTGTTCAACCAACGCGTCGATCGCCGGCGCGGTACGACGGCACTGCCATACGATGGCGTTATAGATGGGCTGGCCGCTCACGCGGTCCCAGACCACCGTGGTCTCGCGCTGGTTGGAGATGCCGATGGCGGCGATGCGATCGGAATGGATGCCGCTCTTAAACTGAACCTCCATCATCACGCCGATCTGGCTGGCAAGCACCTCCGTGGGATCCTGCTCCACCCAGCCGGGGCGCGGGAAGCTGGTTTTGACGCTACGACGCGCCTGGGCAACGATGCAGCCGTATTCGTCGACAATGGCCGCGAGTACCGAGGTAGTGCCGCAGTCGAGCGCCATGATGTAGGAACCGCCAAAGTTAAACGAGGCATCTTCCATGCCCAGGCTGCCCAGATTCAACGACATCGCTTACACCTTTCTATTGCATCGGGTCGGACAGGACCCGTTCGATCTCTGATGCGGGAAGTGCGCCTTGGCGCAGGATCTGGAGCCCGCCGTGCTGGAACGACACGATGGTCGAGGCGTCGCGACACGGGGTCTCACCGGCGTCGACGGCAACATCGACCCCCTCCAGGATGCGACCCTCGACGGCGGCAAAACTTGCCGGCGAGGGCGCGCCGTGTGTGTTGGCGCTCGTGCAAGCAAGGGGACTGCCGCAGGCGCGAATGAGCGCTTGGACCACGGGAGAGGCCGAAGCGCGCAGGGCCACGGTGTCGTCGGCAGCGCGCATAAAGGTCGGCACGCAGGGGGCCGCCTTGACCACGATGGTCAGGGCGCCCGGCCAGCATCGTCGGGCAAGCACGCGAGCTTCTTCGGGGATATCCACGCCATAGCGGTCGAGTGCTTCGACGCCATCGACCAGCCAAGCGACGGTTTGCGTGAGTTCACGTTGCTTGAGAGTGAAGATGCGTCGATAGCCTGTGCCCAGCGCAGGGACTGCGGCACCGTTGACGGCAGCCTGCGGATCGCGCGGCCACGATGGGAATTCGCTTGTATCTTGGGGCACGGCGTCCGAGAAGGCGTTGGCTGCCACGGCGACACCGTAGACGGTCTCGGTCGGAATCAAGGCCAAGCCGCCGCAGCCGAGCACCTCGGCCGCGCGCTCGACGGCAAGCCGATGCGGCTCGCGCGTTCCCTCATATACCCGATAGACCGTCTGCATGTGTATGCCAGCCCCTTACGCTCTGGTGCAAGTTTGTTTACTGAGGGGCATTCTCGCACGAAACGTTCAACCTATTTGCCCAGAGCGCATGTTGGTTTGGTGAGCGGCTTTAGTAGTCGGTGAAAGTGAGGGGGTCATTGGACTGCGATGAACTTCTTTGGCCTGCCGGCGTGGCGTTTTTGGGCGGCGTAGCGCTCGATGCTGTCTATCGTTATCATCCGACGGCCGTCGACGAGTTCAACATCGAGTTTTCCGGCTTTAACCAGCGCGGTAATCCGCGGAGCGGAGACTTTGAGGTCCAGCGCTGCATCTTTAAATGTTCGGCACGCCGCTTCCCGAGCGTCCTCGTGGTCGATTTCGACTGAAAGGGCCACGACCTCGGCCGAGCGTTCGTACCCTGCCGGAGTCAAACCGTTGTTGAGGTCGTCGGCCAAAAACGCCATCAGCGCCTCGGAGGCATGGGCAATCGCTTCTTCGCGCGTATCGCCATCGGCAAAGGCGCCGGGAATCTGCGGGAAACTGGCGCAGTAACCGTCGTCTTCTTTTATGAGAACGCAGTCATAGGTAAATCGCTGCCTCATTTTGCCTCCAACTACCATTCAGCTTGGCGACGAATACTTGCCCACGTGCCCTTCTTTGGTCGATCACCACCAGAGCCGTTCACGGTGACAACACGGTCACCAGAAACATACTTAGCATGACTACCGACTTGCGCGACCTTCACGAATCCATCGTGCTTGAGTAGGGCAATGATTTCCCGAAAGGTAGGAGGTTGCATGGGCCGACCTCTTTCAGCCGTCCTAATTATAAACTACTTTATAATTTTTGCTAACCAGTTAATAAATATTACTGGCGCTGTTTGGGCTCGGTGACGATGGCTCGGACGATGCGGGGGCGATCGGTGAGGTCGCGGACGATGCACACGTCCGAGAGACCCGCCTGGCGGCAGAGCTCGGCGGCGGCGTCGAGGGCACCCTCGTAGAGCTCGCAGGCAAACAGGCCGCCGGCGCGCAGCATGTAAGGCGCCGCATTGAGCAGGCGGCGGAAGATATCGAGGCCGTCGGCGCCGCCCTCAAGCGCCAGGTCGGGCTCGAAGTCCTTGACCTCGTGCGGCAGTGAGCGCATGACGTCGGTCGGAATGTAGGGCGGATTGGAGACAAGCACATCAAAGGTGCCCCACTCTTCGCGGGGAATGGAACTCACCAGGTTGGTGAGGCTAAAGGCGACCTCATCGGATGTGAGACCGAGCGCGTCGCGGTTTTTGGTGGCCAGATCGATAGCGCGCGGCTCGATATCGGTGGCGGTGCAGGTAACGTGGCCGCGGCGCTCCCAGGCAAGGGAGAGCGAGATGCAGCCCGTGCCGCAGCCGACCTCGAGAACGCGGGCGATGCGGGGCTCGGCTGGGGCAGGCGAAGCGGCATCCTGAGCTGAAGCCGTCTCCTGGTCGGCACCCTCGATGGCGATGCCGTATTCGTCGAGCTCGGACTCGGCGGCTTCCGCGACTTCGGCTTCTGCTGCCTGCGCGGCGGCTTCCTCGGCCTCGCGGTCGGCCAGCTCCTCGGCATAGGCACGGCTGCCGAGCACGTCGCTACCCAGCGCAGCCTCATCGGCGGCCGTCAGGTTGGCGGCACGGCGCTCGGCGGTCGCGCGTTCGTCTGCCAGCGCGGCCTCAGCCTTGCGTGCCTCCTCGACCTCATCGTTCCAAGGCAGCTCAACACGCTGACGGGCAGCAGCCTCGGGGCTCAGCACCTCGGCATCCAGATAATTGAGGACTTCCTCGACGAGCATTTCGGTTTCGGGGCGCGGAATGAGCACACCGGGAGCGCACGCGACGTCAATCATGCGAAACTGCGTGCTGCCAGTGATGTACTGCAGCGGCTCGCCTTTGGCGCGACGAACGACGGCCGCATGCATGGTCTCGAGCTGGGCCGCGTTAAGCGTCTCGTCCATGCGCATATATAGGTCAATGCGTGCCAGGCCCGTGGCGGCGCACAGCAGCCACTCGGCAGAAAGACGGGGGTGCTCCTCGCCGCGTTCGGCCAGGTACTCCTTGGTCCACTCGAGACAACGCTTGATGGTCCAAATCTCGTTTGCCATGGGGCCCTCCCCTCTTAAGCGCCGGACGGCGCGCGAATGTCGGAGCAGATTGTACGCGAGGGCGGCACGCGGCAAGGGACGATTGGAAGCGATTATCGAGAATCAGCCCAGAATTTTGCTTGAATCGCAATCGAAGTGTTCATTCGTCGACGTCTAAATCTGCATCCGTCAAGCTTTTGGCAAGGTTGACCCAAAACTGACCAATATCTAACCAAGAACTTGCCACATCACTTGACGCGCGACGCATCAAAAAATGACACGCGACTTCTTGGACGATTTTTTGAGCATTATTTTCGATAGCAGATGAATGCCGCTAATTTCTTTGAGCAGGTAGCCGGCTTAATGGCCATCAAAGCCGATTAAATAACATCTCAAAGCAATGTACCCAACCTAGTCATTTAAGAACGTCCCCAATGACTACATCTAAGGCGCCGCAGGTTGAGCATACCGCATCCGGAGCAAGGCAACACCGCAGGTAGAGGACGGACAGCGAGCGGGTCGCATTTGAGACAAGGTGACGTGAAACGAAAGGGCGCTGACCTTCTGGTCGCGCCCTTGAAGTTGAACGTCAGATTGTCCAAATGCGGCCCGCGCAGCGT
>URYT01000009.1 GCA_900552185.1 uncultured Collinsella sp.
CTGGGCCGACGAAATCCGTTTGGACGAGACCAGCGGCCATGCCAACCATGTGCGTGTCAACGCCGACAATCCCGAGGATGCCATGCTCGCCCTCGAGTTTGGCGCCGAGGCTATTGGCCTGTGCCGCACCGAGCACATGTTCCTGGGCGATCGCAAGAACATCATCCAGAGCTTTATCCTGTCTGACGATGAGGCCGTGAAGCAACAGGCCCTGGCCGACCTGCTCAAGGTTCAGACCGAGGACTTCCTGGCGATGTTCAAGACCATGTCCGGTCGCGATGTGGTCGTCCGCCTGCTCGATCCGCCGCTTCATGAGTTCCTGGATAATCCTCGCGAGCTCGAGGTCGCCATCACCAAGAAGGAAGCCGCTGGCGACAGCGAGAAAGAGCTTGCCGTCCTGCGCGCCCGCTTGCGTCGTATCGACGGCATGGTCGAGTCCAACCCGATGCTCGGCCTACGGGGCGTGCGCCTGTCCGTCGTCTTTGGCGATCTGCCGCTCATGCAGGTTCGCGCCGTCGCCACGGCTGCTGCCCACCTTATCAAGGAGGGCGTCGACCCGCGCCCCGAGATCATGGTTCCGCTCGTTTCCATCACGGCCGAGCATGTCCAGACCCGCGAGGTTATCGAACGCGTGATCGCCGAGGTTTCTGACGAAGAGGGCGTCGAGCTCAATATTCCCGTGGGCACGATGCTCGAGCTGCCGCGCGCCTGCATGGTCGCTGACGAGATCGCCCATTACGCAGACTTCTTCTGTTTTGGCACCAACGACCTCACCCAGACGACCTTCGGTTTCTCGCGTGACGACGCCGAGGCTAAGTTCATCCCGCTGTACATGCATAAGAAGATCTTGAAGGACAATCCCTTCGAGACCATCGACGCGGCGGTGCTCGAGCTGGTGCGCATGGCTGTCGAGAAGGGCCGCGCCACCAACCCGGGCATGCACTTTGGCGTGTGCGGCGAGCACGGCGGCGACCCCAAGTCCATCAAGGGCCTGTTTAACGTGGCCGACGTGGACTACGTGTCCTGCTCGCCCTACCGCGTGACCCTCGCACGCCTGGCTGCCGCCCAGGCCAAGCTCGAGGCCAAGCGTTCCGCCTAACGTTTTGGGTTTAGACGCCTAGCGTAGCCCCCCCTTCATGCCGCCCGTCTCATTCGTGAGACGGGCGGTTGTCATGTGCGGGTTTTGTCTTTTTGTCTGCGTAAAAAATTGTTCTTGCAGCAGAAACCCGCGCGTGTATACTCGAATATGTTTGTTCAACTACGTGCCGGCCAAGGTGGTACGGCACCTCTAGAAGAGTAAGGAATTGCACATGGATTACATCCGCGCAATCGAGCGTCAGCAGATCCGCGAGGACATTCCTCAGGTTCGCGTCGCCGACAACGTCAAGGTTCACTACCGCATTAAGGAAGGCGACCGCGAGCGCATCCAGGTCTTCCAGGGCGACGTCATCCGCATGGCCGGCGCCGGTGCCCGCGAGACCTTCACCGTCCGCAAGATGTCCTTCGGTGTCGGTGTTGAGCGTACCTTCCCGCTTCACAGCCCCAAGATCGCCAAGCTCGAGGTCGTTCGTCATGGTCGCGTCCGTCGCGCCAAGCTGTACTACCTCCGCGACAAGGTGGGCAAGGCTGCTCGCATCCCCGAGAAGCGCTAAGAAGATCGCAGCGTCTGTCCACTCGTTTGGACACAAGGGTCACCTTCGGGTGGCCCTTCTTTTTATCTGATTTGCATGCAAGGAGGGCCTGGTATGGCCAACATGACGAGCTCGGTTTCGGCATCGCAGGTTGCCGGAGAGCTGGCGAGCGCAACGTTTGAGGAGATCCCCGCCCTCGTGGAGCATTATCGCGAGGACCCGCGCCAGCAGGTGATCAAGGCTTGCGAGCGTGCTCTTAAGCGCCATGCCAAGGAACTTGCCGAGCGCGAGCGCGTCAATGACATGTACGAGCTTATGCATGAGCTTGGCGGTGATGGTGTGGTCGTGGGCGTCGACGAGGTGGGCCGTGGCTCGGTAGCGGGTCCCTTGACCGTGTGTGCCGTGTGTCTTCCGATGGAGCCGCGCGTCTGGGGCATCAACGATTCCAAAAAGCTCACGCCGGCGCGCCGCGAGTTGCTCTCAGTGAAGATTGCCGAGGTGGCGACGGCGATCGGTTTTTGCCATATCGCGCCTAAGGATATCGATGAGATGGGCATGGCCCGTGCTGTCCGTACCGCCGTTGCGGGCGCCGTGGCCGATACGGGGCTCGAGCCCGATTGCGTGCTTATGGATGGCAACCCCTTGGGCGCCGTTCCTAACGAGCGCGATGTGGTGAAGGGCGATGCCAAGATCGCCTGCATCGCCGCGGCGTCCATCATGGCCAAGGTCACGCGTGACGAGATGATGGTCGAGTACGACGCCGAGTATCCCGAGTACCATCTGGCCGAGTCGAAGGGCTATGCGAGCCCCGAGCACATCGAGGCCATTCGCAAACATGGACTTTGTCCTCTGCACCGCGTGAGCTTTTGCGGAAACTTTCTGCAGACTGAGCGCCTTTTCTAGGCCAATTGTGGAGACATGGACCTCTGGGGTTTTATAAACCTGCTGGTAGCGGGCCGTATGCAACACCATTGTTGCGTACGGCCCGTTTTTTGACGGCATTTGGTCAGCTTTTGGTTTGCTTCCGGTACTTACTCGCATGAAAGGTGCCCTCATCATCGGGGCAATGCAGTGTGCGGGAAAGGAGACCCCATGAGTGCCGCAAGCAAAAAGAGCAAGACGCAGCAGCTCAAGGAGCGTTGGGAAAACGGCGAGCTCGACTCCGGGGCGATGACGCCCGAGTTTATCAAGGGACTCAGTCCCCGCGAGCTAGGCATGCTGGGCGAGCTGATCACCATCGACTACTTTAACGAGCGCGGCTACACCTTGCTGGAGCAGGGCTATCGTTGCACCGAGGGCGAGGCCGATCTGGTGCTGCTCGATGAGCTCGACGATGTCGTGGTGATGGCCGAGGTCAAGACCAGACGCGTTTCGCTGGATTGCACCACGCGGGTCTTTCCCGAGGAGGCCGTGGACGCCCAAAAGCAACGCCGCTACCGCCGCATCGCAAGTTGCTATCTCATGGAGCATTATCCGCTCAAGGCGATTCGCTTCGATGCTGTGGGTGTCACCATCCGCGGCGGGCATATCGCCGAGATCGAGCATCAGTACAACGCGTTCGATTGGCAGGTGTCGTGATGGCGTTCGAGACGTTTGCCGTTCACGCGGCCTGCATCCGCGGCGTCGAGGCGATTCACGTCACGGTCGAGGTCTCGCTTGCCGGTGGCGTTCCGGGCATCCAGATGCTCGGCATTCCGAGTATGGAGGTGATGGAGTCACGCGGTCGTATTCGCTGCGCGATGCGCTCCGCCGGGTTCGAGATCCCGCGCTCGGGCATTACCGTTAACCTGGCACCCGGCGATATCCGCAAGACCGGTAGCGGCTTTGACCTGCCCATCGCCATCGCGGTTCTAGCGGCCGATGAGCAGATTCCCCGTGACAACCTCGATCGCTGCCTTATCGCAGGTGAGCTTGGTCTGGACGGTACGGTGCTTCCCGTCAAGGGCGAGGTGGCGTTTCAGCTATTGGCTCGCGACATGGGGCTGTCTTTTATCGCCGGCAGGTCCGACCAGCATGTGCCACTCGCGGGCGTAGATTGCGGCTTTATCAACCATCTGTCTCAGCTTGCTCACGGCATGGGCGATGCCGCACGGCACTACTTGGATTCCGAGGGTGTCGAGGCGACCTTTGAGCCCGAGCTCGACTATGCAGACGTGCTGGGGCAGGAAGTCGCTAAACGCGGCATGGCGCTTGCGGCGGCAGGAGAACTCGGCTTGCTCATGATCGGGTCTCCGGGATCGGGCAAGACGATGCTCGCACGCCGTATGACCGGCATCCTGCCCGAGCTTTCCGTTGAGGATCAGCAGGAGGCACTGTGCATCCATTCGGTTTTGGGTGAGAACATTGATGGCTTGTTGGCGGGGCACCGCCCCTTCCGCAGTCCCCACCACAGTATTTCGACCGCAGGCCTTATCGGCGGCGGGCGCCCGGTGCACCCGGGTGAGATCAGCCTTGCTCATGGCGGCGTGCTCTTTTTGGACGAGCTTGCCGAGTTTCCCACTGGCGTGCTGCAGACGCTGCGTCAGCCCATCGAGCGCGGCTACGTGAGGATCGTACGCGTCGACGGGGCTTTTACCTTCCCGTCGCGCTTTCAGCTGCTGGCTGCGAGCAATCCCTGCCCCTGCGGCTTTTTGGGCGATCGCGAGGTGCCGTGTCGCTGCTCGGCGGCGATGGTCGAGCGCTATCGGTCTAAACTGCGCGGTCCTTTGGCCGACCGTATCGACATGATGATCGATGTGACCCGTCCCGACCCTCAAGTGATTATCGAGGGTGCGGAGGGCATGTCGTCGGCCGAGTTACGTGACTACGTTGTGCGCGGTCGCGCCTTTCGCGCTTGGCGCGAATCCCGCATGGACGATGCGGATGCCGAGGCCGAGGATGACGAGACTCGGTCCATTGACGGCGTCGTTTCGACCTTTGAGCTCGATGATGCGGCGGAGAAGTGTGTGCTCGGCCTGTCGAAGCGCACGCATCTCACAGGGCGTGGCATCGTGCGCCTTGTTCGCATTGCGCGCACGATCGCAGATGTCGCCGAGAGCGAGCAGGTGACGCAGGACCACGTGCTCGAGGCGGCGATGTACCAGGGAAGGAGGGACCAATGATGGCTGAGGGGACCTTCGAGCTGCATCCAGGTGACGCGTTGTATCCCGAGACCGTTTTGGAGCTTTCTGATGTACCTCAGACGCTCTATGTGCGCGGCAACCCCGAGGCGCTTTCGACGCCCGCGCTCTCCATCATCGGTGCGCGAAAGGCCTCGCCGTATGGTCTTGCCGTGGCAGAGCTTGCGGCGAAGGTGGCGGTTGAGGCGGGAGTGACGGTAGTTTCGGGCGGTGCGGTCGGTTGTGACCAGGCCTCGGGTTGGGCTGCGGTCAACGCCGGCGGCAAACACGTCGTGGTGCTGGGGACGGGCGCCGACGTGGTCTACCCGCGTTCGAGCGCGGGGCTTATTACGCGCACGCTCGATACGGGCGGCGCGGTCGTGTCGATCTCTCCGTGGGGCATGGGTCCGCGCAAGTTTGCCTTTCCGCGTCGCAATCGCGTGATCGCGGCCCTGTCGCAAGCCCTCTTTGTATCCGAGGCGGGTATGCCTTCCGGGACGTTTTCTACAGCCGAGGCTGCTATGGATTTGGGGCGCGAACTTCTTGCCGTGCCGGGGTCGATCCTATCGCCCGAGTCGCGTGGCACGAATTATCTCATTGCGAACGGTGCCTGCTGCATTGTCGACGAGGAGTCCATCGAGATGGCTATCTCTCGCATATACGGCACCCTGCGCTACTCGCGCCCCGATGCTCCCGGCATTGCCGACCTGAATCCAACACAGCAGACCGTGATGCATGCGCTCATCGCCTCTCCGCTCAAGGTCGACGACATCGCGGCGCTCGTCTCACTCGATGCTGTCGGCGTACTCAAACTCTTGGGTTCGCTTGAACTCGAGGGCCTTATCGAGCGCATGATGGATGGAAGGTATGCGCCCTCCAAGTTTGCCCTTCACGCCCAGACGCCCTTCGGTCACAATGGAAAACGTGTCAATTAGAAAGGTGTTTGCAGATGCAGTTCGATCAGGTGACGGTTATCGGTGGCGGTCTGGCGGGTTCGGAATGCGCGATTCAGCTGGCAGACCGCGGGTTTGCCGTAAAGCTGTGCGAGATGCGCCCCCAGGTGAGCTCCCCGGCTCACCATACCGATCACCTGGCAGAGCTCGTCTGCTCCAATTCGTTTAAGTCGACCCGTCCGGATTCCGCGGCTGGTTTGCTGAAGGCCGAGCTTGAGCGCATGGGTTCAGTCCTGCTCGACTGCGCCCATCGCGCTGCTGTTCCCGCTGGTGGCGCCCTGGCGGTCGACCGTGTTACATTCTCCGAGCTCGTCGAGCCTGAGGTTGCCGCCCGCCCCAATATCGAGGTCGTTCACGGCGAGGTCACCCAGATCCCCGAGGGCCACGTGGTCATTGCCGCGGGCCCGCTGTGTTCACCGGCGCTGAGCGAAGAGGTCATGAAGCTCGTCGGTGGCGACGCCCTTGCGTTCTTCGATGCCGCGGCGCCGATCGTCGATGCCTCCACGCTCGATATGGACGTGCTGTTTTCGCAGTCGCGCTACGAGGAGCAGGGGAGCGGCGACTATCTCAACGCTCCGCTCAACAAGGAGGAGTACGAGGCCTTTATCGAGGCGCTCACCACGGCCGACCGCGTGGTGCTCAAGGACTTTGAGGGCGGCGATCTGTTCCAGGCCTGCCAGCCTGCCGAGGAGGTTGCGCGCACCGGCAAGGACGCCATTCGCTTTGGCGCCATGAAGCCCGTCGGCCTCACCGACCCGCGTACCGGACGTCGCCCTTGGGCGGCGATTCAGCTGCGTGCCGAGAACAAGGAGAAGACCGCCTATAACCTGGTGGGCTTCCAGACCAACCTGACCTTTGGCGAGCAGAAGCGCGTCTTCCATATGGTGCCGGGCCTGGAGAACGCTGAGTTCTTCCGCTACGGTGTCATGCACCGCAATACCTTTGTCGACGCCCCGCACGTGCTCGATGGCACCTTTGCCGTGCCCGGTACCGGCGTGCGCCTGGCCGGTCAGATCACCGGCACCGAGGGGTACATGGAAGCCGTGGCGACCGGTCTGCTCGCGGCGCTCAACACCTATGCAGAGGCTATCGGCGCCGATTCCGTCGAGTTGCCCCGCGTGGGCGCCCTGGGTGCGCTCGTGGGCTATGCGACCGATCCTGCCACCGTGGGCTATCAGCCCATGCATGTCAACTTTGGCCTGGTGCCGCCGCTCGAGGACGGTAAGCGCCGCAGCAAGCGCGACCGCTATCAGGCCTATGCGGACCGTGCGCTCGAGGCCCTCGATGCCTACTTGGCCACGCGTTCCGACTTGTTTGGAGGCGACCGGTCATAGCCTTTGACCTGTACGACACCGTCGACTCTTTTATCGCCTATATCGCACGCGTTGAGGGGCTTTCTCCCAACACGGTGACGGCCTATGGCTCGAGACTGGAGCGCTTTGCTGCCTGGTGCGAGCGCGAGGATATTGATGCTTTCGCTGCCGACGTGCGCACCATTCGTCGCTATCTTGCTGAGCTTTCGCGTGAGCAGGTGGCTCCCCGAACGCTTGCGGCGCACCTGTCGGCTATCCGATCTCTCTATCGCTGGATGGCTGCCGAGGGGATTGTCGAGGGCGATGCGGTCTCGGCGATCGCGTCGCCCAAGCTGCCGCGTGACCTGCCGGGCGTCCTTACGACCCAGCAGGTCGAGGCGCTGCTCAAGACGCCTGATACCTCAACACCCGCGGGACTGCGCGATGCGGCGATGCTCGAGTTGCTCTATGCCTCGGGTGCCCGCATCTCAGAGCTTGCGGCGCTCAATGTGGAATCCATCTCATGGTCCGAGCGCACGCTGCGCCTGTGGGGCAAGGGGAGCAAGGAGCGTATCGTCCCTCTGTATCGTCGTGCGCTCAATGTGACGCGTCTCTATATTGAAGAGGGGAGGCCGGAGTTGCTCGCTCGGGCAAAGCGCCGCGACCTCGCTACCGGGCCGCATCCGCTGCTTATATCGGCGCGCGGCAATCGCATGAGCGCCGCGATGCTCCGGCGGCGGTTCCATACGCTGGCGACGCTCGCCGGCATTCCGGCTGACATCGCCCCGCATGCGATGCGCCATACCTTTGCGACCGACTTGCTCGAGGGCGGTGCGGACCTGCGCTCGGTTCAAGAGCTGCTAGGTCATGCGAGCCTGTCCACGACGCAGATCTACACGCATCTCACACCCGATCGGCTTAAACGTGCCGTGGCTCAAGCCCATCCCCGCGGCGAATAGTGGCTGGGACGTCCCGCGCCGCACTCAGGTGTGTGGTTTTGATTGCGGGTTGGCAGGAAGAGGCATTCCTGCTATCATTCATCGGGTTGCTTCACGGCAACATGTTTTTATCACGCACGCGCGGCTACTTCATACCGTGGTGCCCGGGCTTTGGTAGCACATGTCCGGGTTGGTTTTGGAGGATGACCCCGCGCGGAGGCAAACCACAGGAGGTTTAACATGGCTACCAAGATTAATATCCGCACCCTGCTCGAGGCCGGCTGCCACTTCGGTCACCAGACCCGTCGCTGGAACCCCAAGATGAAGCCGTTCATCTTCGGTGAGCGCAACGGCATCTACATCCTCGACCTCAAGCAGACCATCCTCGACGCCGACCAGGCCTACACCTTCGTCAAGAACGTCGCCAAGGGTGGCAACGTGCTGTTCGTCGGCACCAAGAAGCAGGCTCAGGAGGCCGTCAAGAACGCTGCTGAGCGCGCCAACATGCCTTACATCAACCAGCGTTGGCTCGGCGGTATGCTGACCAACTTCGTCACCATCCGCTCCCGCATCAACCGCATGGAGGAGCTCGAGGCCATGGTCGAGGACGGCCGCATGGCTGTTCTGCCCAAGAAGGAGCAGGCTGTTCTCGGCAAGGAGCTCACCAAGCTCCAGACCAACCTCGGTGGCGCCCGCGACATGAAGGGTCTGCCCCAGGCTCTCTTCGTCATCGACACCAAGCGCGAGGAGAACGCCATCAAGGAGGCTCAGCGCCTGAACATCCCCGTCGTCGCCCTGATCGACACCAACTCCGATCCCGACGAGGTCGAGTACGGCATCCCCTGCAACGATGACGCTATCTCCGCTGTCACCCTTATGTGCGAGCTCATGGCTGACGCCTGCCTCGCTGGCTCTGGTAAGGAGCAGGTCTCCGAGGCCGAGATGGCCGCTGAGCCCAAGGCCGAGTAAATCAGTCTTAGTTAATTCTTTTTCATCTCTTTGAAAGGAACCACAATGGCCCAGATTACCGCCGCTATGGTCAAGCAGCTCCGCGAGATGACCGACTCCCCGATGATGGAGTGCAAGAAGGCTCTCGTCGAGGCTGACGGCGACATGGACGCCGCTGTCGACGTTCTGCGTAAGAACGGCCTTGCCAAGGCTGCCAAGAAGGCTGGCCGTGAGACCAACGAGGGCGCTGTCGCCGCGTTCGTCTCCGAGGATGGCAAGACCGGCGCTCTGCTCGAGCTCTCCTGCGAGACCGACTTCGTTGGCTCTAACGCCAAGTTCACCGGCTTTGCTTCCAAGGTCGCTGAGGTTGTCGCTACCACCGAGCCTGCTGACGTCGACGCTCTGCTCGAGAAGCCGATGGGCGAGGAGACCGTTTCCTCCGAGCTCACCGAGATGATTCACATCATGGGCGAGAACATGAAGATCTCCCGCTTCGCTGCCCGCAAGGCTGAGAACGGCGCGCTCGCTTCTTACATCCACATGGGTGGTAAGATCGGCGTCCTCGTCGAGTTCGCCTTCGAGAAGGCTGAGACCGCTCAGGCTGAATCCTTCAAGACCTTCGCTCACGACGTTGCCCTTCAGGTTGCCGCCGTCGCCCCGATCTGTGCTACCCGCGATCAGGTTCCGGCCGAGACCGTCGAGCACGAGAAGCAGATCTACATGGCTCAGGCTGCCGAGTCCGGTAAGCCCGAGGCTATCCAGGAGAAGATGGCTGTCGGCCGTCTGGAGAAGTTCTACAAGCAGTCCGTGCTCACCGAGCAGGAGTTCATCAAGGACAGCTCCCTCACCATCAAGAAGTACGCTGAGCAGGTCTCCAAGGAGCTCGGCGACACCATTACCGTCGTTGCCTTTGACCGTCTGGTTCGTGGCGAGTAAATAAGCTCTTGTAGCTGGTAATGAGCAGGCTGTGGGTTTTACTCACAGCCTGCTTTTTCATGGCTCTTCTTAGAGCCTTTGATAGAATGTTGAGAGTTCAATCTAAAGGAGGATCGCTTTGTCCGACATCCGATATAAACGCGTGCTTCTTAAGCTTTCTGGCGAAGCACTGATGGGCGACGGCCAGTATGGCATCGACCCCAAGGTTACCGACCTTCTTGCCAAGCAGGTCAAGGAGCTGCTCGCCGTTGGCCATGAGGTCGGCGTCGTTGTCGGCGGTGGCAATATTTTCCGCGGCATGGCCGGCGCTGCCGGTGGCATGGAGCGTGCTCAGGCCGACTACATGGGCATGCTGGCAACCGTTATGAACGCGCTCGCCCTGCAGGATGCCTTCGAGCACAACGATGTTCCCTGCCGCGTTATGAGCGCTATCCAGATGAACGAGATCTGCGAGCCTTATATTCGCCGTCGCGCCATCAACCACCTTTCCAAGGGCAACGTCGTTATCTTTGCCGCCGGTTCGGGCAATCCGTACTTTACGACCGACACCGCCGCGGCTCTTCGTGCGTGCGAGATCGGCGCCGAGATTCTGATTAAAGCCACCAAGGTTGACGGCATCTACGACAAGGATCCCGTCAAGTGCGCCGATGCCGTCCGTTTTGACAAGATTACCTATCACGAGGTGCTCGTCCGCGGCCTGCAGGTTATGGATTCCACGGCTACGGCTCTGTGCCAGGATAACCGTATGCCGATTTTGGTCCTCAACATCGATGGCGAGGACACCGTCAAGCGCGCGCTTTCGGGTGAGCCCGTCGGCACGCTCGTCTATCAGGAGGATTAAGCATGGCAGAGAACATCACCGCCCATATGGACAAGTCGCTCGAGTCCCTCAAGCATAACTTCTCCAAGGTTCGTACCGGCCGCGCCAATGCCAACATTCTGTCCGACATCACCGTCGATTATTACGGTGTTCCCACGCCGGTCACGCAGGTTGCCGCCGTCAAGACCCCCGAGGCCCACATGCTGCTCATCGAGCCGTGGGACAAGGCACTCATCAATGCTATCGTCAAGGCCATCGGCGCTTCCGATCTGGGTATTACCCCCAACTCCGATGGTACCGTCGTTCGTCTTCCGTTCCCGGCTCCCACTGAGGAGCGCCGTCGCGAGCTCGTCAAGGAGTGCCGCGAGTACGCCGAGCAGGCCAAGGTGTCTATCCGTAACATTCGCCGCGACTTCAACAACAAGCTCGAGCGCGATGAGGAGCTCACCGAGGACGATGTCCGTCGCGAGCAGGCCAAGGTCCAGAAGTACACCGATGAGTATGTCGCCAAGGTCGAGGAGCTTCTGAAGGAAAAAGAAGCCGAGGTCATGGAGATCTAAGGTGCAATACGACGAGCATAAACTGGTCGAGTACTTTGCCGACGCCCCTGCGGGCGTCGGTTTTTCCGACCTTGACCTCAATAACATTCCGCACCATATCTCGTGCATCATGGACGGTAACGGTCGTTGGGCCACGTCGCGCGGTCTTGCACGCACCGAGGGCCACAAGGCGGGTATCGTTTCGCTGCGCGAGATCATTACCGCCTGCGTGCGCTTGGGCGTCGACGTGCTTTCGGCCTATGCGTTTTCGACCGAAAACTGGAATCGCCCGCAGCATGAGGTCAACGTCTTGATGCATCTGTTTGCCAAGACGTTTATCGACGAGCTGCCGCTTCTGAAGCGCGAAAACGTGCGTGTTGTCTTTTTGGGTGACATTTCCGCGCTGCCCAAGAAGACCCGCGACGTTTTTGAACGCGGTCTTGCCGAGTGCGCCGATCACACCGGTATGACGCTGGCGCTTGCCGTCAACTACGGCGCGCGTGCCGAGATTACCCGCGCTGTCCGTCAGATCGCACTCGACGCTGCCGCCGGTAAGATCGATCCTGGCGCAATTGATGACGACATGGTGGCTTCCCACCTCTATACCGCCGGTCTTCCCGATCCTGAGCTTGTGATTCGCACCTCTGGTGAGCTGCGCCTTTCGAACTATCTGCTGTGGCAGGTGGCTTATTCCGAGTTCTACGTCACCGATACCTATTGGCCCGACTTTGATCGCTGGGGCCTTGTCGACGCCATTTTGGCCTATCAGGGCCGTGACCGTAGGTTTGGTGGTCTGAGCAAGACCGAGGAGGCTTAATCGTGTCCGATCGTCCCAAGGCAACTGCTCCCAAGACATCTGAGCGCAAGGCTGTCGCTGCGGGAGCGCCCGCAGCGAAGAATGGCACCGGTTCGTGGCTTGCGGGCTTTATCACCCGTGCCGCCGCCGGTATCGTCTATGCCGTTGTCTTTATCCTGTGCCTTGTTTTGGGTATCGTGCCCACGGCCATCTTTGTTTCTGTCATGAGTGGTCTGTGCTGCTATGAGTTTTTCCGTATGACGAGGCTCGATGGCAAGATGGCTAACGAGCGCATGGGTATCGCTGCCGCCGTGCTCTTTCCGCTGTCGGCGTTGGGCGATTCGATGTTGCTGAATGCCCTGCTTTTTGCCCTGATGCTCGCTGTGGGCATTTGGTATGTCTGGTCGCCGCGTACCCGCATCTCTGATGTGGCCGTGACGCTCATGGGTCCCATCTACACTGGCTTTATGCTGTCGGCTATCGTGCTGCTGCGCGATGCCGTGCCCGGTTTTGCCGGCGCCCTGCTTTCGGTGGGCGTTTGCGCGTCCCTTTGGGTCTCCGATTCGTTTGCCTACATCGTGGTAGCCGTATCGGCAAGCACAAGATGGTTCCCAAGATCTCTCCCAAAAAGAGCTGGGAGGGGTTTGTCGGCGGCATCCTGGGCTCGGTTTTGATTTGGCTCATCCTGTGGGCGACGCATTTCTACAAGCTCAGCCTGCCCTATGCGTTGCTGTGCGGCGTGGTCGTATCCGTCCTGGGCGTTATCGGCGACCTTATCGAGTCTCGCATCAAGCGCGGTGTGGGCGTCAAGGATTCCGGTAACCTTATCCCGGGCCACGGCGGCATGCTCGATCGTAGCGATTCGCTTATCTTTGGCTGCATTACCGCGCAGCTGCTTTTGATGATCGGAGGCGTGCTGTAATGTCCTTCCAGACGACGTATGGCCCCGATGGACGTCTCCGTGTTGCCATCCTGGGTTGTACGGGCTCTATCGGCACCCAGGCGCTCGATGTGTGCCGCCAGCATGCCGATCGCCTGCAGGTGACGGCGCTATCCGTTAACTCCAGTACCTCCGAGCTCGTTGCCGCTGCCCGCGAGTTCTCGGTTCCGGCGGTTGCCGTGGCCGATGTCGCTCATGGCGATGACGCCGTGCTGCAGGAGTTGCCCGAGGGAACGAAGCTCGGCGTTGGCGCGCAGGCGGTTTGCGAGCTCGCGCGTCGCGACGATGTCGACTGCGTGCTTGTCGCTATTGTGGGTGCCGCCGGTCTCGAGGCGAGCCATGCGGCCTTGACCTCGAATAAGCGTCTTGCCCTTGCCAACAAGGAGTCCCTCGTCGTCGGTGGCGACTTGCTTATGCCGTTGGCGCAACCGGGCCAGCTTATTCCAGTCGACTCTGAGCACTCCGCCATCTACCAGTGCTATCTGGGGGAGAACCCGCGCGAGGTTCATTGTATTTGGCTCACCTGCTCGGGCGGTCCGTTCTTTGGCCGCACGCGCGACGAGCTAGATCGCGTGACGCGTGCCGATGCCCTCGCACATCCCACGTGGGCCATGGGTGCTAAGATCACCATCGACTCCGCCACCCTCATGAATAAGGGCCTGGAGCGCATTGAGGCCATGCATCTGTTTAACTGCGACCTCGATTTCATTAACGTGGTCGTGCAGCGTCAGTCCAAGATTCACTCTATGGTCGAGTTTGCCGACGGCTCCGTGATGGCGCATCTCGGTGCTTCCGACATGCGTATTCCCATCCAGTTCGCGTTCTCGTATCCCGAGCGTTGGGATACCCCGGCGCCTCGTATCGATTTCCGCGAGCTGGGGCAGCTCACGTTTGATGCTGCCGACATGGATACCTTCCGCTGTCTGGCACTGGCCGAGCGTGCCGGCAAGACGGGTGGCACCATGCCGTGCGTGCTCAATGCCGCCAACGAGGTCGCCGTCGATGCCTTCCTGCACGATGGCTGCAGCTTTACCGATATCGATCGCATTGTGGAATCCTGCATGGATGCCCACGATATGCAGGCGGTCGATTCGTTTGAGCAGCTTCGCGACATCGATGCGTGGGCGCGTGAAAAGGCTGCGCAGGTACTCGCCGCAACCCGTTCCTAACCCATAAGGATTGCTTTTTCGTTTTATGGATACTGTTCTGAGCGTTCTCTCATCGGTCTTTTGGGGCCTGCTGATGCTTTCCGTCCTCGTGTTTTTGCACGAGGGCGGCCACTTTTTGGCGGCGCGTGCCTGCGGCGTCCGTGTGACCGAGTTCTTTTTGGGCCTGCCGTGCCGCTTTGACATCCATTACACGTCGCGTCGCATTGGAACCAAGTTTGGCGTGACCCCGCTGCTGCTGGGTGGCTACGCTGCCATCTGCGGTATGGATCCGACCGATGTCTCCTGCGCCGATCGCGTGCTCGCGGCTATCTACCGTCATGGTCGCGTGACCGTGGCCGACCTTGCTGTCGAGCTCGAGCTTTCCGAGGAGGATGTGCTCGAGGCTTGTGCTCTGTTGCTGGGCTGGGGCTCCATCGCTCCCTGGTATGAGGAAGGGGAGAAACCCTCGCCGAGCTACTATCCCACCAAGTATCAGACGCTGCCGCGAGACGCGGCGGGTTACACCACCTTTGACGGCCGCCGGTTCGATCGAGAGCATGCGACTGCCGAGGGCGATGTGTGGGAGCTGCCGTGCGGCGAGGCTGATTTCTTGGCGCAAGAGCGCTCGCACACTTATCTTGGCCAGGGCTTTCTCAAGCGCGCCTTTATGCTGCTCGCGGGCATTCTCGTCAATATCCTGACGGGTTTTTTGCTGCTTATGAGCATCTATTCCATTGCGGGCGTCACCGTGCCGATCGATACCAACGTGATCGGTCAGGTTGACGAGGGGTCTATTGCCGCCAAGGCGGGTATCGAGGCTGGTGATGCGATCCTTTCGGTTGACGGTGTATCGTGCTCCACATGGATGAACGTTTACGATGCCATCGGCAAGGCCGCCGGTAAGGACGATATCGCCATCGAGTACGAGCGTGACGGCAAGCAGCATTCGACCACGGTTGCGCTCAAAGAGGACGAGCGCCTAGGTGTGTATGCCTCTACGCAGGTAGTCCGTTTGGACCCCATCACCTCGGCGCGTCTGTCATTCTCCTATGTTGTGCAGACCGCGGAGGGCGTGATGCGCCTGCTCCAGCCGCAGCATACGATGGAGATTCTCGATCAGTCTTCTTCGATCGTGGGTATTAGCGTTATGTCCTCACAGGCTGCTGCTGCCGGTCCTGCCACATTCCTTTCGTTTGCCGCCCTCATTTCGTTCTCGCTTGGCTTTATGAACCTGCTGCCCATCCCACCACTCGATGGCGGCAAGCTGGTCATCGAGATCATTCAAAAGATTGTGGGCCGCGAGCTTCCGCTCAAGGTCCAGACGATTGTGAGCTATGTGGGCATCGCGCTCTTTGTGCTGCTGTTTGTCTATATGCTTCGTTCCGACATCCTTCGATTTATTCTGTAGGGGAGTGTTTGGATTGTCTTTATCCCATCCTTTGCCTCGCGATTTGACGCGCCCCGTGCATGTGGGCGGTGTGCAGATCGGTGGCGGTGCGCCGGTGGTGGTCCAATCCATGACCTGCACCGATACCGCTGATGCCAAGGCAACACTTGCGCAAGTGTGCGCGTTGGCGCAGGCTGGCTGCGATATCGTGCGTGTGAGCGTGCCCACTGAGGCCGCGCTTGAGGGTTTCCGCACCATCTGTGCCGAGTCTCCGGTGCCAATCGTTGCCGATATCCACTTTAACCACAAGCTGGCCATTGGCGCTGTGGAGGCCGGTGCCGCCAAGCTCCGCATCAATCCCGGCAACATTGGCGATTGGGCCAAGGTCGATGCGGTGATCGATGCTGCGGGTTCTGCGGGCTGTGCGATTCGCATTGGCGTGAACGCGGGCTCGCTTGAGCAGGATATCGCCGAGCGCGACGACCTCACGCAGCCCGAAAAGCTCGTGATGTCGAGCGAGCGCTTCGTCAAGCACTTTGAGGACCGCGGCTTTACGAACATTGTGCTTTCGGCCAAGGCCCACAGCGTGCAAACGACGCTCGATACCTATCGAGCCCTGTCGCGTGAGATTCCACACGTTCCGCTTCATCTGGGTGTGACGGAGGCGGGTACCAAGCTCCAGGGCACCATCAAGAGCTCTGTAGGCTTGGGTATCTTGCTTTCCGAAGGCATCGGTGACACCATGCGTGTGTCGCTCACGGCCGATCCGGTCGAGGAGCCGCCGGTCGCTTGGGGTATTCTGCAGTCGCTGGGCCTGCGCCGCCGTGGTCCCGAGATTGTCTCGTGCCCTACGTGCGCTCGCTGCCAGGTTAACCTTATTCCCATTGCCGAGGGAGTCACCGAGCGGCTTAAGAACTACTCCGCGCCGCTTTCGATCGCCGTGATGGGATGTGCCGTTAATGGCCCCGGCGAGGCTTCCGACGCCGACCTAGGCGTGGCCTGTGGACGAGGTCAGGGCTTGCTCTTTTCGCACGGCCAGATCATTGGTAAAGTAGCTGAGGACCAAATTGTCGATGCGCTTATGGCCGAGGTCGACAAGCTTATTGAGGAGAAATAAATGACCCGAGCAATGTATATGTCTAAGCTGTATGCTCCGACGCTCAAAGAGGATCCGGCCGACGCCGAGCTTGCGAGCCATCGCCTGCTGCTTCGCGCCGGCATGATCCGCAAGGAGGCCGCCGGCCTGTATTCCTATCTGCCGCTCGCATGGCGCTCAATCCGCAAGATCGAGAATATCGTGCGCGACGAGATGGATGCCGCTGGTGCCCAGGAGCTCATGATGCCCATTATGGTCGACGCCGAGTTGTGGCGTGAGTCCGGCCGCATCGACGCCTATGGCAAGGAGCTTGTGCGCTTTGACGACCGTCACGGTCGCGAGTTCGTCCTGGGCCCCACGCACGAGGAGACCGTCACGGCCCTGGTGCGCAACGAGCTGCGCTCCTACAAACAGCTGCCCGTCAACCTGTACCACATCCAGGATAAGTTCCGCGACGAGTTCCGTCCCCGCTTTGGCCTGATGCGCGGCCGCGAGTTCATCATGAAGGACGCCTACAGCTTCTCCGCCACTCAGGAGAGCCTGCAGGAGGAGTACGACAAGATGAAGCAGGCCTATGCCAACATTTGCGAGCGCTGCTACATCAAGGCCCTGCCCGTTGTCGCCGACTCCGGCGAGATCGGTGGCGATACCTCCGTCGAGTACATGGCTTTGGCCGACGCCGGCGAGGCTTCGCTCGTCTACTGCGACGATTGCGGGTTCGCTGCCGACGATGAGGCCGCAAGCACCAAGGTCGTTGTGACCGAGGGTCCTGGTGACGGTACGCTCACCAAGGTTGAGACTCCGGGCATGGGCACCATTGAGGCCGTTGCAAAGTTCTTTGGGTTCCCCGAGAACGGCACGCGCAAGTCGCTGGCACTCATCGACGCCGAGGGCAAGCCGGTCGTGGCCATTGTTCCGGGCGATCACGAGCTCAACGATTGCAAGGCCGAGCACGTCTTTGGCAAGGGCTATCGCATGATGACCGACGAGGAGCTTCAAGCGAACGGCCTGCACAAGGGCTTTATCGGACCGGTCAACCTGCCCGAGGGCATCCGTCTGGTGTGCGACGAGAGCCTGCGCGATTCCAAGCAGTGGGCCTGCGGTGCCAACGAGGTCGATTATCACTTTACCGGTGCCTGCCCCGAGCGCGACTTTACCGTCGATGAGTGGGCCGATCTGGTCACCGTTGTCGCCGGCGACCCCTGCCCGCACTGCGGCAAGCCGCTCTCCGCTGCCCGCGGCATCGAGGTCTCTCAGGTCTTCCAGCTGGGCACCAAGTATTCCGAGGCCATGGGTGCCACCTTTATGGATGAGGACGGCAAGGAGAAGCCGCTCATCATGGGCTGCTACGGCGTTGGTGTGTCCCGCTCGCTCGCTGCCGTCGTGGAGCAGCACAACGACGAGCACGGTATCGTCTGGCCGGTCTCCGTTGCCCCGTACGAGGTCGCGGTGATTCCGCTCGATCCTAAGAAGGAGGAGTGCGCTACCGTCTGCGAGCAGATCGTTGATGGCCTGTGCGCCGAGGGTATCGAGGTTGTCGTCGACGACCGCGACGAGCGTCCCGGCTTTAAGTTTGCCGACAACGACCTTATGGGCTTCCCGTATCAGGTCGTTCTGGGTAAGCGTGGCCTTAAGAATGGCACCGTTGAGCTCAAGGACCGTGCCACGGGTGAGCGCGAGGATGTGGCGATCGACGAGGTCGTCGCCAAGGTCGCCGAGCTTGTGAAGGCAGCACGCCGTTAATCGACGATTTCGCTTGTAGTTCGATATACGGGACGGCCCCGCATTTCTCCAGATCGGGGAGATGCGGGGCCGTCCTTTTATCTTGTGGCATCCTCGATATCTAAAAGGAAAACCCCACAGCCCATGCGAGCTGCGGGGTTTTCCTTGTGCCTCCGATGCGAAATAAATCGCTCAGATATTACTGATAATCGACGACGTCGATCCAGTTCTTCAGGAACTCATCGTTCACGTTGCGCTTACGAGCGAGCTCGGAAGCGGCGACGATGCTCGTCCACTGACGCACGACCTGCATGGGCATGTCGGCGCGGTCGCAGTAGAGCTCCAGGTAGGCCTCAGCCTGATCCTTGCTGTTGAGGGCAAAGAGCAGGTAGGTGGTGGCAACGTCGGCAGCAGGGGAGCCCTGGGTGGCGTGTGCCCAGTCGCACACATAGAGCTGGCCGTCGTCGCCGACGATGACGTTGGAGGGGTTGAAGTCGCCGTGGCAGACCTTGAACTCCTTGGTCATGCCGTCCAGACGCTCCTGAAGGTTGTAGCGCGTGGTGGCATTGAGCTGATCAAGGCTGTCGATCATGCGGGCGTACTTGTCACGCTGACGGTTGAGCAGCGGGGAGGTGTAGCCGTGGATCTCGATCTGGAGGTCGACGAACATCTCGAGGTACTCACCAAAGCGCTGGGGCTCAGCAGTCATCTTCTCGGCAAGGGTGGTGCCCGGAACCTTCTCGGTCACGAGCGCCCAGCCGTTGGCGTTCTCGAGCTGGGAAACCTCGAGAGCCTTGGGGCTGCGGATGCCGCACTCATTGATGCGGGCAAGATTCAAAGCCTCGTTGAACACGTCGGAGACAGGCTTGGTCTCGTTAAAGACCTTGACGATCTTGTCGCCCAGGTCGTAAACGACCTTGTTGCCACGGCGGACGAGCTCGGTCTTGGAATCGGGTAGCAGCATGGTTGCATCCTTTCAACGATGCGATAGAAGCGACGGCGGGGGTGTGTGAAACACCCGTGCACCCCCGCCGCAAAAAACCGTGCTAAAAACTAGCAGACGGCGTAGTCCTGGGGCTCGCGGCCGTAGTAGGCGTCCAGGTAGAGCTCCTTGATCTCGCTCATGAGCGGGTAGCGCGGGTTAGCGCCGGTGCACTGGTCGTTGAATGCCTGCTCGGTCATCTCGTCGAGGGTGTCGAGGAAGTACTGCTCGTCAACACCGTAGTCGGCGATGGTCTTCTTGACACCGATGAAGTCCTTGAGCTCCTCGAGCTTCGTGATGAAGTTCTCGAAGACCTCCTTGTCGTCCTTGCCCTCGATGCCGCAGTACTTGGCCATCTCGGCGTAGTTGTGCAGCGCGTTGGGGTAAGGATACTGGGAGAAGGTACCCATCTTGACGGGAGCCTCGGCGGCGTTGTAGCGCATGACGCGGGTCAGGATGACGGCGTTAGCGATGCCGTGGGGCAGGTGATGGAAAGCGCCGAGCTTGTGAGCCATGGAGTGGTTGAGGCCCAGGAAGGCGTTGGCGAAGGCCATACCGGCCATGCAGGAGGCGTTGTGCATCTCCTCGCGGGCGTGCGGGTCCTTGGCGCCGTTCGTGAAGCTGGAGGGCAGGTTCTCGAAAACGAGCTTGGCAGCGCGCTCGGAGAGGCCCTTGGTGTAGTCGGAAGCCATGATGGAGACGTAGGACTCGATGGCGTGGGTCATGACGTCGATGCCGGAGGCAGCGGTCAGGCCGCGCGGGGCGGTCATGCAGTTGTCGGCGTCGACGATAGCCATGTTGGGGAGCAGCGCGTAGTCGGCGAGCGGCCACTTGATGCCGGTCTCCTTGTCGGTGATGATGGCGAACGGCGTGCACTCGGAGCCGGTACCCGAAGAGGTCGGGACGGCGACGAAGTAGGCCTTCTTGCCCATCTCGGGGAAGGTGAAGATACGCTTGCGGATGTCCATGAAGTCCATGGCCATGTCCTCAAACTTGCACTCGGGGTGCTCGTACATCATCCACATGATCTTGCCGGCGTCCATAGCGGAGCCACCGCCGACGGCGATGATGACGTCCGGCTCAAAGAGAGCCATCTGCTTGGCGCCGCGACGTGCGCACTGCAGCGACGGATCGGGCTCGACGTCGTAGAAGCAGTCGTGGGCGATGCCCATCTCGTCGAGCTTGGCCTCGATGGCGCGAGTGTTGCCATTCTTGAAGAGGAACTGGTCGGTGACGATGAAGGCGCGCTTCTTGCCCATGACGTTGCCCAGCTCGTCGAGGGCGACGGGCGTGGAACCCTTCTTGAAGTAGACCTTCTCGGGAGCGCGGAACCACAGCATGTTCTCTCTCCTCTCCGCCACGGTCTTGATGTTCAGCAGCAAATAGAAAACGCCGTAAAAAAGGCTGACGGAAGTTCTCCCGAAGTACTCTATTTACGCACATCGGCTTCGAGCGTAACGGCAAAAGGAAGCGAAGGAAACGTATGCGGAGAAATTCTTTCCGATCTCGGATGTATAAATATAGCGGACGGAAACGCATCTCTCTCGGAAAATCTGAGCCTTGAGGCAATATTACAGGCAGATCCCGACTATATTTTCGTTACTCCGCAGGGTACCGATAAAGAAGCGGCCATAGCAAATATAGACCATCTGTTTACTTCCAATCCCGCATGGCAGTCTCTAAGCGCCGTAAAAAA
>URYT01000010.1 GCA_900552185.1 uncultured Collinsella sp.
CGAGCGACATGCGGTAGCGGCCGCTAATGAGGGCGCGCGATGCCAAGGCGGCAAGCCAGCGCAGATAGGGGCGGCGCGTAAGGTCGCCTGCGGCCTCGCGCTCGTAGGGATCCTGCGCTGAGGCGATTTTGAGCGCCAAGTCGTGCTCGACCTCATCGCACTTGGACACCAGGTACTGTACGTATTCCTCGTTGGATTCGGCGGTGAGTGCCGTCAGCATGCGCTGGGCATCCCAGTTGGTCGGATCGAGTGCGGTGGCCTCGCGGAGCATGTTCTCGGCAGCCGCCTCTTCTTGCTCGGCCTGGGTATCGTCAGGGATAAAGGGAATGCGGTAGTCGACAGCCTCGACCACCTTGGCAATCAGATGCCCGGCGCGGTCGCGGTCGTGCACGATGAGCGGTGCGGGGTTGCGGGTGAATTGTTCCATCAGACGCTCTACGGCGGCAGCGTCGGTGAGCGGGATATTGTCGCGGCGCAAGGCCTCAAGAACGAGGCGATGGCAATCCTCTTGAATGGGATCGAATGCCATGGGGCCTCCTTTGCTGCGGTTAGGGTTCAAATGTTTCTATATAAGGTTCTAGTTTACCCGCATGTGGTACACCGGGGGTGCCGCACTTGGACTTGCACCTTTGCACCACGAAGACGGATATCGCACAAATGTCGGCACCTTGGACGACCGAGTGGTATCACGGTGCCGCAAACGGTCGATTTTTGGCGGCGAACGGTGCATATTTTGGAAGGGCACCGTCCTGCCCGGGATATGTAGTCAACCTTGATAAAACGTTTGCCCAGCTTGGGAGTATGAATGCCGCACAAGGGTCTTCAGGGATAGAAAAAACGTTTCATCATTGGCGGCTTTAGGTGAATAACTGACCAACCAGAACGGTAAAATAGTGTTTGTCTGAGCGTTGAGGCGTTTAGACATCGCGCATTGTCATCGCCGGCAACGCGCAAACCGGTCCTAACGGAGCCAATTGGGTGCTCCGTTATATACGCAAGTCTAAGAGGGGCTTGTTTAGGAGGCACAGTATGGGACGTTTTACCAATCCTCGCGATCTGTACTTTGGTGAGGGCGCTCGCCACGAGGTGAAGAACCTCAAGGGCAAGAAGGCCATCATCGTTTCTGGCGGCAGCTCTATGCGCCGCGGCGGGTTCCTGCAGGACGTTGAGGCCGACCTTAAGGAAGGCGGTTTCGAGGTCAAGCTGTTCGAGGGCGTCGAGTCCGACCCGTCCATCGAGACGGTCATGAAGGGCGCCGAGGCCATGCGCGAGTTCGAGCCCGACTGGATTATTGCCATCGGTGGCGGCTCGCCCATCGATGCCGCTAAGGCCATGTGGGTCTTCTACGAGTATCCCGAGGAGTCCTTCGATAACATCATCCAGCCGTTCAGCTTCCCTGAGCTGCGTCAGAAGGCTCATTTCTGCGCCATCTCCTCTACCTCCGGCACCGCTACCGAGGTCACCGCGTTCTCCGTCATTACCGACTACGCCAAGGGCATCAAGTACCCGCTGGCCGACTTCAACATCACCCCTGATGTCGCCATCGTCGACCCCGAGCTCACCTACACCATGCCCGCCAAGCTGTGCGCTCACACCGGCATGGATGCTCTGACCCACTGCATGGAGGCCTACGTTTCCACCTGCGCCTCTATGTTCACCGACGCCAACGCCCTGCACGGCATCCGCGAGATCGTCGAGTGGCTGCCCAAGTCCTATGCTGGCGACCATGAGGCCCGTCAGCACATGCACGAGGCTCAGTGCATCGCCGGTATCGCCTTCTCCTCGGGCCTGCTCGGCATCGTTCACTCCATGGCTCACAAGACCGGTGCTGCCTTCGAGAACGGCCACATCATCCACGGTGCTGCTAACGCCATGTACCTGGGCAAGGTCATCCAGTGGAACTCCAAGGATCCCCGTGCTGCCGAGCGTTACGCTTACGTGGCCAAGGAGATCCTGCACCTTCCCGGCGAGACCAACGAGGAGCTCATCGCTGCGCTCGTCCAGAAGATCCGCGACCTCAACGACCAGCTCAACATTCCGCAGTCCATCAAGGATTACGCGAATGGTGGCGTGAAGGTCGACGCCGAGAACCCGCAGATGGTTTCCGAGGAGGAGTTCCTCGCCAAGCTGCCCGAGATCGCCGCGAACGCCGAGCAGGACGCCTGCACGCCCGAGAACCCGCGTGAGACCAAGGCTGCCGACTTCGAGAAGATCCTCAAGGCCTGCTACTACGACACCGATATCGATTTCTAATCGACTCTTGTTATCGTAACGAGGGGCTCCGCACGTATCTGTACGGAGCCCCTTTCTTTTTTAGAGAATGGGATAGTTATGGCTGCAATTTTCAATAGCCCCAGCAAGTACATCCAGGGTCCGGACGAGCTCGCCAAGCTCGGCTCCTATGTCGAGCCGCTCGGCGCTAAGGCCCTCGTCATCGTGACGCCTTCGGGCAAGAAGCGCGTCGGTGCCAAGATCGAGGGCGGCTTTGCCGAGGCTAAGGCCGAGCTGCTGTTTGAGGACTTTAACGGCGAGTGCTCCAAGGGCGAGGTCGATCGCCTGGTTGCGCTCGCTCGCGACAACGGTTGCGACATCATCGTCGGCGTCGGTGGCGGCAAGATCCTCGACACCGCGAAGGCCGTCGCCTATTACCTGGAGTCCCCGGTTATCATTTGCCCCACCATTGCCTCGACCGATGCACCGTGCTCGGCACTTTCGGTGCTTTACACCGATGACGGCCAGTTCGATAAGTACCTCTTCCTTAAGGCAAACCCCAATATCGTCCTTATGGATACGACGGTTATCGCGGCGAGCCCGGTGCGCCTGACGGTTTCCGGTATGGGCGATGCGCTCGCAACCTACTTCGAGGCCCAGGCGACGCACGATGCCGACGGCGGCACCTGCGCTGGCGGCAAGGGCGGCATGGCTGGTCTGGCGCTCGCCAAGCTCTGCTACGAGACGCTTATGGCCGATGGCGTCAAGGCCAAGGTTGCGCTGGAGAAGGGTGCGCTCACGCCTGCCGTCGAGCACATCATCGAGGCCAATACGCTGCTTTCGGGCATTGGCTTTGAGAGCTCGGGCCTTGCTGCCGCTCATGCCATCCACAATGGCCTGACGATGCTGCCCGAGTGCCACAGCATGTATCACGGCGAGAAGGTCGCCTTCGGCACCATCGTCCAGCTGGTACTCGAGGATGCCCCGACCGAGAAGCTCGAGGAAGTCTTGGGCTTCTGCATTGAGCTGGGTCTGCCGGTCACGATGAAGGAACTTGGCGTTGCCGAGCTTACGCGCGAGAAGGCCATGATTGTTGCCGAGGCCGCGTGCGCGCCCGAGGACACCATGTGCAACATGCCGTTTGAGGTGACGCCCGAGATGGTCGCAAACGCCATTCTGGGTGCAGACGCACTGGGCCACTACTATCTCATGGATGAGTAAATCAAGCTAAGGAAGGGGCAAAGCCAGCAGATGGCTTTGCCCCTTTTTGCTATGGTGCAAAGGGGCAAGGTTACTTTGCACCAATCGTTGTTTGATGAAGGGCGGATTCTCGTATGGCGCTTCCCATGGTTTATGGCGGTCCCGGCCGGTATGTTCAGGGGCCGAGCGAACTGTCGCGTCAAGGCAAGTATTTGTCATGGTTGGGCTGCGCTGCCTATGTCTTGTTTGACCAGGGCACCGAGGATCTGCTGTGCAGGCAGATCGTCGATGGATTTCTGGACGAAGATCTAAGCGAGCCGTTCTTTAAGATCTATAACGGTCCGTGTACGGAAGAGGCCGTTGTAAAAATGGCTAAGGAAGCCCAGACCGAGTATTGCGACATGGTGGTGGGTATTGGCGGCGGCAAGATGCTCGATATCGCCAAGGCCGTTGCGTTTTATGCCGAGCTGCCGTTGTGCGTATGCCCCACGGCAGCTTCGATGGACGGTCCGTGCAGCGCGATTTCCGATGCCGACCTGATGAGCGTTGCAGATGCGGCCTTTAGAAACGAACGCAATATGGCTAACGAACAGGCCAAGGTGACCAGACAAAAGCTCGTGCAGCTCATGCGCGAGGCATAGCTAGGCGCTTGATTGACCTTGTGCAATCGAGGCGGCGACGGGCCATGGGCTATTTGCCGCAAAGATGCGCCGCGTGTAATTTGCCCGAGGCGTGGGCCGATAGCGTATCATTATCTCTTGCTTGTTTGCACTGCTCAGGGAGGGGCCGCGCATGGCGCAGGAACACGATCTGTTTGATGACATTATCGAGATCAGCAAGGGTTTCGACTTTCTTAAAAACCCGCTTGGCGGTGTGACCGATGCACTCGATCCGTCGGCACCGCAGTGGAATCCTGCCGACTACAAGGAGCGTCCGCGCGGCAACACCATTCCGTGCTTGACCTGCAAAAACGAGAAGAGCGCCTGCACCGCGTGCATGGACGTGTGCCCGGTCAACGCTATCGAGGTCGAGGAAGACGCCATCGAGATCCTCGACTCCTGTCGCAAGTGCGGCCTGTGCGCCGCTGCCTGTCCGACCGAGGCGATCATCTCGCCGCGCCTGGCGCCCAAAAACCTGTATGACGATATCGTCTCTGCTGCTACGAGCCACGAGACCGCCTACGTTACCTGCACGCGCGCCCTTAAGCGCATGCCGCGCGAAAACGAGGTCGTCGTCGCCTGCGTGGGCGATATTACTGCCGAGACCTGGTTCTCGGTGCTGGCCGACTATCCCAACGTGAGCGTCTACCTGCCACTGGGCGTGTGCGATAAGTGCCGCAACACCGGTGGCGAGGATATTCTGGGCGAGGCCATCGCTACTGCCGAGGAGTGGGCTGGTACGGGCATGGGCCTGGAGGTCGACCCCAAGAGCCTCAAGTGCCATAAGCTTCGCGAGTACGAGCGCAAGGAGTACATGGAAAAGATTGCCCGTACCACGGGCCTGACGGTGACCAAGCTCAATCCGGCGACGGCGGCACTGGCCTCGGTGACGCAGAAGTTGAAGGCTCACCGTCACCAGATCACGCAGCTCGAGCGCACGCTCAACACCATGTGCGGCACCACGACGACCAAGCGTCGCCGTTCGCTCACGCACGGGCGGCAGCTGGTGCTCTCGACATTGCAAAACCATCCCGAGCTTGCCCAGAACATGCAGGTGAGCACGCCGGAATGCGATTTTGACAAGTGCACGTCGTGTGGCGAGTGTGTCAATGTATGCCCCACATCTGCCTGCGATTTGGTGGGAAGCGGCCGCTTTGCGCTGGAATCCACGTATTGCCTAGGTTGCGGGGCCTGCGTCAAGGTGTGCCCCGAGCATGCGCTTAAGTTGGTTGAGCATGATGCATCCAACCTGGTCGTCGTCGATCCCGAGGCTGAGGAAAAGGCCGCTCAGAAGGCGAAGGCTCACGAAGAAGCTGAGAAGGTCAAGGCCGAAGCAAAGGCCAAGCTCGACAAGATGCTCGATCAGGTGGAGAAGCTTGCGGACTAGCTAAAAGAGCGTAAATGATGGCCGGTGGGACAGGTGCTGCCCCGCCGGCCAAAAAAGTTGCGGTGGAATAGTTCCTGTTTTGCCCTTAAGCTGGCCATTCTAGGAACTATTCCACCGCAACTAATAAATGGTTAGTTCATGCTGCTTTGGTGGCCGGTTCGACCGGTACCGTTGCGCGTCACGGTTTCATGGAGCAAAAAGAACCCGGGAACCTGTTTGGTCTCGGTGTATTCCATAAGGATACCGTCGGCGTTGTAGGTCTGTCCGCGTATAACGGCGAGTGCGTTAAAGTCGTCGAGATCGAGCACGCGCGTATCCTCGGGCGTGGGATGCTCGATCGTTACATCGCGTTTGCCCGTGGCAATCTTAATGCCAAGATCTTCTTCGAGGTAACGATAGATCGAGTCGTTGACAATCTCGGGTGTCAGCCCCGGTACTTGTGAGCTTAGGTAATAGGAGTCGTCGGAGCACACGGCTTGTCCGTCTGCATAACGGATGCGTTTGGCGCGTGTGAGCTCACAGCCTTCGGGAAACCCGGTAATCTTGGAGAGCGCCTTGCTACAGATGAGGAGCTCAAAGACGGTGGTGACAGTCTTGAGCTCAAAGCCTCGGTTGACCGCGATTTCCTTAAAGGTCTCGAGTCCGCCGCCACCACGACTCTTCTCGTCACTGATGTTGCGAATGACGCGCATGCCTTTGCCTTGCTGGGGGAGCACGTAGCCATCTGCCGCAAGCATCGAGATGGCGCGACGGACCGTCATGCGCGAACAGTCAAACAGCTGCGTGAGCTCAGTCTCCGAAGGCAGATAACTCTGATAGGCGTATGTGCCGTCGTCAATCGACTGCTTCACGTTGTCATAAATAGTTTGGAAGATGGCTCGCGCCATGACGGTCTCCTAGAGCTGGGTGCGTGAACGACGGATGAGGGCCGTCCGCGCAGGTGTCAATCGATTTACTTGCTGGGGTCGATTATATATTTACCCATGGCACGCAGAGCTGGGTCTGACAGGATGGCGCCGAGTTCGTCGAGGGAAGCCACCTTGGCGACCATCGAGGATACGTCGAGCCTGCCAGAGTCGATGAGCTCGAGCGCGCGACGCTGCGTATAAGGGTTGATGTAGGACGAGGTGAGCACAAGCTCCTTCTGGAAGACCTCGAAGGGCTTGACGGTGATTGTCTCATCGGGCTTGGTGAGGCCGAACATCATGACCGTAGCCTTGTGGCCGGCGATCTGGATGGCCTGCTCGATGGTGACGGGCTTGCCAACACACTCGATAACGACATCGACGTTGCCGACGCCCTCCTGCTCCAGGCGGGCCGGGACGTCCTCGTGGATGGAATCAATTGCCAGGTCGGCGCCGAGTTTGAGCGCAACCTCGCGCTTGCCTTCGACGGGCTCGAGCAAGACAACCTTGGTGGCGCCGGCGTTTTTAGCAAGCTGCATCATGAGCAGACCGATCATGCCACCGCCGATAACGACAACTGTGCTGCCGGGCTTGATGTTGCACATATCGATGCCGTGCAGGCAGCAGGCGACGGGCTCGGTCATAGCGCCCTGCTCAAAGCTGGTGTGATCGCCCAACTTGTAGACTTGCTGCATATCGACGGAGCAGTACTCCGCAAAGCCGCCGTTAACGGTGGTGCCGTAGCCGGTCATATGCTCGCAGTAGTGGTTGATTCCGTCGCGGCAGGGTTCGCAGCAGCCGCAGGGATGGTTTGGGTCGATGCACACGCGATCGCCCGGTTTAAAGCCAGCGACATCGCTGCCCACGGCCTCGACAACGCCCGCAAACTCATGACCAAGGATCGTGGGCGGGGTAACGTCCGCTGCGCCCTTGTCGCCTTCATAGATATGAACGTCGGTACCGCAGACGCCGCAAGCTTTGACGTTGATCAGAACGTCGCGCCTGCCCACGGCCGGCTTTGCCGATTCCTCGACTCTGAGGTCGTGCTTTCCATAGAAGACCGCGCTTTTCATGGTGACTCCTTAACGTGGCGGTGAATGTTGTAATGAAGTATAGGCGTGTATGCAGATATAGACAAGCATATCTAGACAAGTAGAAAAGAATTATGAATTGAGGCCATCAGCTATATCAGCTTTAGCAGGCAAAATACTGGACATATACCGTTTACGGCTAATAATCAACCGTTTACCGACCGTAGTATTAATGCTAACTTGTCTAGATAAGTGATATGATAAAAAAGAAGTGCAAGAAGTCAGGGACACGGGCCCACCCGTCCTATTGCACGAGGTACACGCAAACGGCGCGTCTGCGGTCTCGAGTGAAGCCAAAACCGCAGTCGCTCCGAATGAAGAGAGGGGGATTCCCCGTCATGATGCAAAAGATACAACGTTTCGGCGGTGCAATGTACACGCCTGCAATTCTTTTCGCATTTTCCGGAATCGTCGTCGGCCTGGGTACGTTGTTTACCACCGAGGCGATCTTTGGCGAGATGGCCACTGCGGGCCATCTTTGGTTTGATTGCTGGAATGTGCTGCTCCAGGGTGGTTGGACGCTCTTTAACCAGATGCCGTTGCTGTTTTGCGTAGCGTTGCCAATCTCGCTCGCGAACAAGCAGAACGCTCGCTGCTGCATGGAGGCTTTGGCCATCTACCTTACCTTCAACTACTTTGTAAGCACAATCTTGGGGCAGTGGGGCCCTGTCTTTGGGGTCGACTACTCTGTCGAGGCGGGCAGCGGTACTGGTCTTGCCACTATCGCAAGCATCAAAACGCTTGATATGGGCATCATGGGCGCGCTTATCATTTCAGGTATCGCCACGATGCTTCACAACAAGTACTTCGACACCGAACTTCCTGAGTGGTTGGGCGTGTTCTCGGGCTCCGTGTTCATCTATATGATCGGTTTCTTCGTTATGGTTCCGGTCGCTCTTATCGCCTGCCTGGTGTGGCCGCATGTCCAGGCTGCTATCTCCGCCTTCCAGGGATTCATCCTTTCCGCCGGTACGTTCGGCGTGGGCGTCTTTGCTTTCTTCGAGCGCGTGCTGATCCCTACAGGCCTGCACCACTTTATCTATACGCCGTTCTATTACGACAACGCGGCGGTCAACGGTGGCATCTTTGCTGCTTGGGCCAACATCCTGCCCCAACTGGCTGCCGATCCGAGCATTGCTCTTAAGGATGCCGCACCCTGGGCTGCCTATACCTGCCCTGGTTGGACTAAGGTCTTCGGCTCGCTCGGCGTCGCCATTGCGTTTTATATGACCGCCAAACCCGAGCGCAAGCAGCGCGTCAAGGCTCTGCTCATTCCCGTCACCCTTACCGCTATGCTTTGCGGTATTACCGAGCCGCTTGACTTCACCTTCCTGTTCATTGCGCCCGGCCTGTTCGTCGTCCACTGCGTGCTCGGAGCGCTCGGCTGCATGGCTCAAAACCTCCTTGGCGTCGTGGGCATCTTCGACGGCGGCATCATCTCGATGCTCTCGTGGGACTGGCTGCCCCTTTGGGCCGCACACGGTCTGCAGTACGCCATCTCCATCCTTGTCGGTCTGTGCTTTACCGCCCTTTGGGTCGTGGTCTTCCGTTTCCTGATCGTCAAGTTCGACTTTAAGACCCCCGGTCGCGAGGATGACGATGTTGAGGTCGAGCTCAAGTCCAAGGCCGACTACAAGCAAAAGCAGAGCGGTGCTGCTGCTGGCAAATCGGTCGCCCAGAGTAAAGATGATGAGCGCTTGGTGCTTGCCGAGAACATCCTCGATCTGCTCGGTGGCACGGATAACATCATCGATGTAACTAACTGCGCTACCCGTCTGCGCGTTAACGTCAAGGACAAGAGCGTCGTTGCACCCGAGGCTTCCTTCAAGGCGATCGGTACGCATGGCTTGGTGGTCCAAGGTCAGTCAATCCAGGTCATCATCGGCCTTACCGTCCCGCAGGTTCGCGAGAAGTTCGAGAGTCTTCTGAAGTTCGAGAGTCTTCTGTAAACCATCGTCCATCGAAACAATCGGCCTTGCAGAGCCGGTATGCACCGCAAGGCCGATTCTAGAGATAAAAAACTCCACTTCTAGGTAACAATTCCAAACCGTGCAGGCCGCGTACGGGGATGGATTGAGCAAGCGGCCAGAATGAGGAGGACATCATGTCCAAGAAAAACTATGCCGTGACCATTGCCGGCGGTGGCTCTACCTTCACCCCGGGCATCGCTCTGATGCTGCTTGAGGAGCGTGACCGCTTCCCGGTCAACAAGGTGACCTTCTACGACAACAACGCCGAGCGCCAGGAGATCGTGGCAAAGGCCTGCGAGATCTACTTCCACGAGAACGCCCCCGAGGTTGAGTTTAGCTACACCACCGACCCCGAGACCGCATTCACCGGGACCGACTTCGTGCTTGCTCACATCCGCGTCGGCCTGTACGCCATGCGTGAGCTCGACGAGAAGATTCCTCTCAAGTACGGCTGCGTTGGCCAAGAGACCTGCGGTGCCGGCGGTATCGCCTACGGCATGCGCTCCATCGGTGGTGTCATCGAGATCCTCGACTACATGGAGAAGTACAGCCCCAACGCCTGGATGCTCAACTACTCCAACCCCGCGGCCATCGTCGCCGAGGCCTGCCGCGTGCTGCGCCCCAACAGCCGCATCATCAACATCTGCGACATGCCGATCGACCTCATGGATAAGATGAGCCGTATGTGCGGCATCAAGGATCGTCGCGAGCTGCAGTATAGCTACTACGGCCTCAACCACTTTGGTTGGTGGAGCAAGATCTACGACAAGGAGGGTAACGACCTCATGCCGCAGATCAAGGAGCACATGGCAAAGAACGGCTACCTGGACGGCATTGAGCACGAGGCCGGTAAGGAGCAGCACGTCGAGGAGAGCTGGATTCACACCTTCGGCAAGGCCAAGGATGTCTATGCTGTCGATCCCGAGACGATTCCCAACACCTACCTCAAGTACTACCTGTACCCGGACTATGTCGTCGAGACGTCTGACCCCAACTACACTCGCGCCAATGAGGTTATGGACGGTCGCGAGAAGAAGGTCTTTGGCGCTTGCCGCGACATCATCGCCAAGGGTACTGCCAAGGACGGCGGCTTTGAGCCGGATGTACATGCCAACTACATCGTCGACCTTGCCTGCGCACTGGCCGAGAACACGCTCGAGCGCTTCCTGCTGATCGTCCCCAACGATGGCGCTGTGCCCAACTTCGACCCGACGGCCATGGTCGAGGTGCCTTGCATCGTCGGTTCCAACGGCTTTGAGAAGATCTGCCAGGGCCCGATTCCGCAGTTCCAGAAGGGCCTGATGGAGCAGCAGGTTTCCGTCGAGAAGCTCGTTGTCCAGGCTTGGGTCGAGGGCAGCTATCAGAAGCTCTGGCAGGCACTCACGCTCTCCAAGACCATTCCTTCGGCGAGCGTTGCTAAGCAGATCCTGGACGAGCTCATCGAGGCCAACAAGGATTTCTGGCCCGAGCTTAAGTAAGGACTACTGTCTCGAACCCTCACGCATCTCTGCTTCATTTGCGCCGTCGTGGCGTCCGGATTCGCCCGGATGCTGCGGCGGCGCTATACTTATGCAGTTTGAAGTACCTGTACCAAAAGGAGCTGTCGTGTCCCTTTCCATCGGTATCGTGGGCCTGCCCAACGTGGGCAAGTCGACGCTGTTCACCGCGCTTACCAAAAAGACCGGCCTTGCCGCCAACTACCCGTTTGCCACGATCGACCCCAACGTGGGTATCGTCGATGTGCCCGATAGCCGCCTGCAAAAGCTCGCCGACATCGTCAACCCGGGTCGCATTGTGCCGGCGACGGTCGAGTTTGTCGACATCGCGGGCCTGGTGAAGGGTGCCAACGAGGGCGAGGGCCTGGGCAATCAGTTCTTGGCAAACATCCGCGAGACCGATGCCATCTGCGAGGTCGTGCGTTACTTTAAGGACCCCAACGTCATGCGTGAGGTGGGCCGCACGGGCGAGTTCGTCGACCCCGCCGGCGATGCCGACACCATCATGACCGAGCTCATCCTGGCCGATATGGGAACGCTCGAGAAACAGCTGCCCAAGCTCGAGAAGGAGGCCAAGCGCGACAAGGAGCTCATGCCCAAGTTCGAGGTCGCTAAGCGCCTGCTCGCCTGGCTCAACGAGGGCAAGCGCGCCGCATCCATGGAGATGACCGACGAGGAGCGTGCTGCCGCCAAGGGCCTGTTCCTGCTCACTATGAAGCCCATCCTGTATGTGGCCAACGTGGACGAGGATATGCTCAACGACGATCTGGCGCCCATCGATGGTGTTAAGCCGCTGCCCATCTGCGCCAAGATCGAGGCCGAGCTTTCCGAGCTCGATCCCGAGGACGCTGCCGACTACCTGGAGAGCCTGGGCCTGGAGCAGCCCGGTCTGGACGTGCTCGCGCAGGCCGCCTACAAGCTGCTTGGCCTGCAGTCGTTCTTTACGGCCGGCGAGATGGAGGTCAAGGCCTGGACGGTTCGTCAGGGCGCGACCGCCCCGCAGGCCGCCGGCGTCATCCACACCGATTTTGAACGCGGCTTTATTAAGGCCGAGGTTATTGGCTACGACGACTACATCGAGCTCGGCGGCGAGCAGGGCGCCAAGGCCGCCGGCAAGCTGCGTATTGAGGGCAAGGACTATGTCATGGCCGATGGCGACGTCGTGCACTTCCGCTTTAACGTGTAAGGACGACGCATATGTTTAAATATGGCAAAAAAGCTGGCTACATGGGTATTGCGCTGCTCGTGCTTGCGGTGATTCCGCTGGTGGTCGCAGCGTTTGTGATCCCCAACATTGGTCCCGAGGTGGCAACGAAGTTTAACGCAGCCGGCGAGGTGACGCGCTGGGGCAAGAGCTACGAGTTGCTGGCACTGCCGGTGCTCAACCTGCTGCTGAGCGTGGCGACGTACTTTACGGCAGGACGCCAGGCAAAGAACAACGAGGACTCCGCTGTGATGGCACGCCTTGCGTGCGAGCGCTACCTGTGTAACGGCTGCATCACGGGCGTGTTCCTCAATGTAATCAACGTCTACTTTATGTATTCGGCGATTACTGGAACGGGCTTTGGCTTTGGTTTCTAGCTTGTCCTTTTAAGCAACGAGCCTGCACATATATTCAATGGCTGCTGCGAGGCCGCCGCTCGATCGTGGTTTAAAGACCATGTCGGCGGCGGTCTCGTTTTCGTATCCGGCGCCACGAAGGGCGAGTGCGATATCGGCTTCTAAAAGGAGCGGCAGGCCGCGTTGGCTGGTTGCGATTACGGCAGCCTGATTGAGCGGGCAGCTGTGCGTTTGGCATTGAACAGCAAGTTCACCTTGCGCCGGGCAAGGGACCAGAACGGCGGCGACGCGACTTGATAGCAATGCAAATGCTGTACGCTCATCGGGCGAAAGGCATTCAGCTTCAACGACGACGAGCTTGGGCGGCGCGCTGTTTGTGCGAAGCGTGGCTCGGTACATGTGGACCGAAGAACCCGACATAGAAAACTCCTGTGTATTCGGCAAAACGTAAACTATAGTTTACGTTTATGTTCGGCTCCATTTCAAACTCGGCTGCATGGACGAACGTGCGAAACAGATTCTTGGCAGGCGGGTCGAAGAGACGCGCAGGGACCTTGGTATCTCCAAGGTTGATTTTTGTGTGGCGACAGGAATCAGCCGACCCTACCTCGACCGAATCGAAGATGGGACGGCAAATTTCACGCTCAAGGTTCTATTTAAGATTGCGCCCGCACTCGGCATGACGGTGTCAGAGCTTCTCGAGGGCATCGAATAGGGCGTTCCTCGCTGCTAATTGACGCTCTTTGGGCGGGTCCCCCTGGTTTCGATGTGCAAAATCGCGAGTATTCAGCACTTGTTCAGCCGTAGATGGTAGCTCGAGCGGCTGGCTTTGCCTTTTTGACAGTAGTTAATCCGCACGCTTAATAAAAATGTGGAATAAATATTTACTAGACGGCCTCTTCGCCCTAAAAGTTCGTCTAACAATCGACCGATTCTATGTCTCCGACGGAGAAATTGCAGAATACTCCGATTTTTGCACGGCCCGAGGGGGACCACCTGTCGTTTGAGGCTGCGATAAGTGGAACTGCCTTAGGGATTACGCCATCGGGATGCGGTCGTGGTTGACTTGGCTGTAGAACAGGCGCTGGATCTCGGCCGCATCGCGTGACTGGCCGAGTGCCCACATGGTCTTGGCCACGAGCGTCTCGGTGGTCATGTCGTCGCCGCGCAGAATGCCCGGATGATCGGCGTAAGCACGGCCGACCTCATAAACGCCCAGATCGAGGCCCTCTTCGGGGACCTGCGTGGTCATAACGACGGTGCGACCCGAATCGACCCAGCGGAAAATTGCCTCTTGGAACGACTCGCCCGACTCGCCAAACTCGGGGATACCGCCAATGCCAAAGGTCTCCAGAATCACGGCGTCGTAGCTGTCGGCAAGGGCGTCGAGGATGCCCGGGTTCACGCCGGGCGTAAGCTTGAGTACAAATACGCGCGGGTCGATGCTGTCGTAGAAACGCACCGGGTTTTCGCCCAGATGAGTGCCGTGGAGCCCGTTGCGCACGATGCGGTCGTTGCGGATGTAGGCAATGGGCGGATAGTTGACGCTAATGAATGCGTTAAAGCTCATGGTGCGCTGCTTGCGGGCGCGCGTGCCGGCAATGGCTACGCCGCCAAACACGATCGAGACGTCGTGCGAATGCTCGTCGAGCGCATAGAGCAGGCTCTGGTACAGATTGAGCTTGGCATCGGTAAAGGGATTGCCCATGGGCTTTTGCGAGCCGGTGAGCACGATGGGCTTGGGGCTGTCCTGAATCAGATAGGAAAGCGCCGCCGCGGTGTAGCTCATGGTGTCGGTGCCGTGCAGGACCACAAACCCGTCGTGGTCGGCATAGCCCTCGACGATGACGTCGCGGATACGCATCCAGTCGCTCGGGCGCATATTGGTGCTGTCGATGTTCATGGGCTGCACCACGTCGAGCTCGCAGAGGTCCGAGATCTCGGGGACGCTCTGGGCGAGCTCCTCACCGGTCAGGGCGGGGGAGAGGCCGTTGCCGTCCTCGGTCGATGCGATGGTGCCGCCCGTGGCGATGAGAAGGATGCGCTTCATGCTGGTATTCCTATCGTATTTGCCGCCGCAAGGGCGGAGTCGTTCGGCAGTATTGTGGCACAGGGCGTCCAATGTTCAAACGTATTACATCATCTGTAACGTTTGGTAACACTTCAATTGCCGTCAAATAAGGGCCTAGGTCGTGCGTTTGCCGTGCGCTGATGGCTGCGAGGGGCGAGAAACCCCATATAACGTGTACACTATGAAGGCTATTTTCGTTCATTCACGCGGGTGGGCACCGGCTCCCCGCCAACAAGAGGGGGAACCATGGATCAAAAGGCTTCCGCAAAGGTCCTCGTACTCGACTTTGGTGCGCAGTACGGTCAGCTCATTGCCCGTCGCGTCCGCGACCTCAACGTGTATTCCGAGATTGTCCCCTGCGACATCTCGGCCGACGAGATTCGCGAGATGAACGCCTCTGCGCTCATCCTTTCCGGCGGTCCGGCTTCCGTGTACGCCGAGGACGCTCCGTCCATCGATCCCGCCATCTTTGACCTGGGCCTTCCCGTTCTGGGCTTTTGCTACGGCCATCAGATCACGGCCGTGACGCTCGGCGGCAAGGTCGGCCACTCCGAGGTGGGCGAGTACGGCCGCGCCACCATCACGCGCACGGCCGGCGCCAAGCTCTTTAACTCCACGCCCATGGAGCAGACCGTGTGGATGAGCCACCGCGACGCCGTTTCCGAGGTGCCCGAGGGCTTTACCGTTACCGCCAGCACCGACGTGTGCCCAGTTGCCGCCATGGAGTGCCCCGAGCGCAAGATCTTTACCACGCAGTTCCACCCCGAGGTCAAGCACTCCGAGTACGGTCAGCAGCTGCTGAGCAACTTCCTGTTTGAGATCTGCGGCCTGGAGCCAAACTGGAGCATGGACAACCTGGTCGATACCATGACGGCCGAGTTCCGCGAGAAGGTCGGCAACGACCGCGTGATTCTGGCCCTGTCCGGTGGCGTTGACTCCTCCGTCGTGGCTGCACTGGGCGCTCGCGCCGTGGGCAAGCAGATGACCTGCGTGTTCATCAACCACGGCCTGCTGCGCAAGAACGAGCCCGAAGAAGTGGAAGAGGTGTTCACGAAGCAGTTCGACGTGGACTTCATCCACGTGCACGCCGAGGAGCGCTACCTGGAGCTTCTGCGCGGTGTGACCGATCCGGAACAGAAGCGCCGCATCATCGGTACGCAGTTCTGGAAGGAGTTCTTCGCGGTGGCGGAGGATCTGGCTCAGGACGGGCGCCCGGTGAAGTACCTGGCTCAGGGCACCATCTATCCCGACATCATCGAGAGCGGCGCGCGCAAGACCGGTGGGAAGGCGAGCACCATTAAGAGCCACCACAACCTGATCCCGTTCCCCGAGGGCGTGCATTTCGACCTGATTGAGCCTCTGGACCACTTCTTCAAGGACGAGGTGCGCGCGCTGGGCACGGCGCTGGGCCTGCCCGACTACATCGTGTACCGCCAGCCGTTCCCGGGTCCTGGCCTGGCCATCCGCATCATCGGCGCGGTGAGCCCCGAGAAGCTAGAGATCTTGAAGAACGCCGACGCCATCGTGCGCGAGGAGATGGAAGCGGCGAACGTGGGCGCCTGGCAGTACTTCGCCGTGGTGCCCGACATACGCGCCACCGGCGTGCGCGACGGCGTGCGCGCCTACGAGTGGCCGGCCATCATCCGCGCCATCAACACCGTGGACGTCATGCCCGCCGAGGTGCCCGAGCTGGACTGGGCGCTCCTCAAGCGCATGACCGATCGCATCACCCACGAAGTCCCCGGCATCTGCCGCGTCTGCTACGACCTCACCCCCAAGCCCGTGGGCACGGTGGAGTGGGAGTAAATTGCAAGGTCAGAGGCTATTTTTTATCTAGTCTTATGCTTTGCAATTCTGTGTAATTTACACCCATTCCGTTGGGGAAAAGCTGTAGGCCTTCGGGAAAAGCTCTCAACTGGAAATCATGGAATTCAGACCCGCCGAAGCTTCGACGGGTCTTTCTATTCTCGGGTCGAGCACGCTTTTTAATTCTGCAGCATCAAGAGAATTAGATAGAAGTGGGCAGCATTCGAGAGCTTTTCAAAAGAATGATCTCGGTTAACCACTCGCGATGGTTGTACAGATGTATTTTGGATCATTGCAGCTTATCTGGACACTTGGCCAATTGATCTTCCTGCGATTCGTCTAAGAATCAGCGATTGTCCAGATTGCTCTTGCAGTGTCCAGCTTGTCTTTGCAATCAAGTATCAGCGGCTCGAAATGGACACTTTGCAAAGTCGCGATCCGATAACTTCACAGAACATCCAAGAAATGAGATTATTGATAAGTTACGGTATCTATTGCTTGGAGTAGCGAATGGCAGAGAAGAATGATGACTACGTCATCGATTTCATATCAGGACAGAAGCTTAGGGCAACACCTGAAGAAGTACAGGCGGTGCAGCCATTCGCAAGAATCCTTGTTGACGATTACGGGTATCCAAAAGATGTCATTCAGACGCGCCCCCAATGGAGGGTAAAAGCGCGTCCTTCCGACACGAAGAAAGAATACCCTGTTGACATAGCCGTCTTTTCAGATGCTTCACATAGCGACGAAACACTCAGCATCGTTGTTGAATGCAAGAAAAAGACGCGCAAAGACGGCATGACGCAGCTTCAAGACTATATGCGCCTATCCAAAGCGAGTATGGGCGTATGGTTCAATGGCAACGAGAGATTGTTCCTTGCCAAACGTGAGCATGATGGCAAAGTCGAATTCTATGAGATACCAAATATTCCTCGCTACGGAGAAAGGCTTGAAGATATTGGCAAGTTCAAGAGGAAGGACCTGCGGCCTGCAGAGAGTCTGAAGTCAACGTTCAAGGCGATACGCAACTACCTTGCAGCCAACGCTGTAGGCATAACTCGGGACGAGGTTCTTGCCTCTCAGATGATCAACCTCATCTTCTGCAAGATTTATGATGAGAGGTTCACTAAACCCGACGATACGGTTAGGTTTCGTGCCGGCGTAGACGAGAGCGCATCCAATGTCGCAAAGCGAATCAAGGATCTCTTCACTGTCGTGCGAAAGCAATACAGCGACGTTATAACGAAGAGCGATTCGATTGATATCGACGATAGGTCGTTACTGTATGTTGTGGGTGAACTGCAGCTCTATAGCCTGATGGAAAGTACGCGAGATGCAGTCGGAGCTGCTTTCGAAGTCTTTATCGGACCATCTTTGAAGGGCGGACAAGGACAGTTCTTCACCCCACGTAACGTTGTTCAAATGGTTATCGACATGGTTGATCCGGAACCCGACGACAAGATTCTAGATCCCGCCTGTGGTAGCGGAGGTTTTCTCGTGGAAGGGCTGCGATACGTGTGGAGCGAGATTGAGGCACGAGGCGCGAAATATGGGTGGCCCCAATCAGAGATAGATTCAGAGAAACAGAAGGTCGCTATCAAGAACTTCTTTGGAATAGACAAAGACAGTTTCCTTAGTAAAGTCGCAAAAGCATATCTTGCAATATTAGGCGATGGTCGTGGCGGAATACATTGTGAGAACTCGCTTGAGCACTCATCCGAATGGAGCAGCAAGACGCGCAATGACATCACCGAAGATGCCTTTGATGTCATTATCACCAATCCGCCTTTCGGAAAGAAGCTTGCAATCGACTCGGAAGCTATTCTTAAGCGTTACGATCTTGGACATCGTTGGAAGCAGGCTAAGGATGGAACATTTGAGAAAGGTGTCGTTCTCGACAAGCAGCCGCCTCAGATTCTATTCATTGAGAGATGCATATCGCTTCTCCGGCCAGGTGGTCGCATGGGAATTGTGCTGCCAGAAACGATATTCGGGATGCCGAAATACCGTTATGTTGTCGATTACATAAGGAGGCAGGGTCGCATCAAGGCTGTGGTGACATTGCCGGAGGATACGTTCCAGCCAGAAACGCATGCTAAATGCTGCGTCGTTATATTTATTAAGTTTGAGAAAGGCGAAGTCTTCGAGAGCATCGACCCTTATCCCATTTTCATGTGCGAGACGAAATGGTGCGGTCACGATAGCCGGGGCAATCCGACGATTAAGATTGACGAGCGCGGTGAGCAAGTACTGATGGACGACATCCCCACGGTTGCCGCTGAGTACAAGCGCCTCATGAGCGAGTAAAGCATGAAAGCAACTGTCATTTCTTCGGCCGATATCAAGGACAACATCCTGATACCCAAGTATTACAACAACAAAATCGAGAGCTCTATGAGTCAGTTGGGCGATAACCTTCGACTGCTCAATCTGGGACAATTGATAGATGACGGCGTTATTAGCGTATGTTCCGGTGACGAGCCCGGCAAAATGGCTTACGGAACGGGAGACATTCCGTTTGTCCGAACTTCAGATATCAGCAACTGGGAGATCAAGACCATCCCCAAGCAAGGGGTCTCCGAAACTATATATCAGCAATACGCTGCAAAGGAAGACGTGCAGCCCGGTGACATACTATTGGTCAAGGATGGCACTTACCTCATCGGGACAAGCTGTATTGTGACTCCACTCGATACGCCCATGTTGTTCCAGTCGCATATTGTGAAGTTCAGGGTCGAAGATCCTTCCGTTGTCACAACAGAGATGTTCTTCATCGCCTTGAATACTCCACTTGTTCAGCAACAGATCCGAGCGTTTCAATTCACCGCTGACATCATCGACACAATCGGAACCCGCTATCGCGAGATTATGCTACCCATTCCCATCGATGTAGACACTCGCAAGAGAATCGAGGTAATTGTCGGAGACGCTCTAAAGAAACGAATGCATGCGCGAACCATCGTTAAGCAGTTCCCTGTGCTTATCGAGAAGGCGCTGCAAGAGGGCAGCATGCGCGCTTTCAGGGAGTTCGACAACTTGCCGTTTGATGCGCAAATGAATCAGCTGGTTAGTGATACAAGCACCCTTGAGTTTGGACAGGGCTCAAAATATGCAATGCGCTCAGACGCAATTGTAGACAACATTTTCATTCCGAAATATTACGATCCGATGATTAACGAAGATCTAGACACGCTTGCTGAGACATGTGACCTTGTTACTATCGCCGAACTTGTCGAAGACGGCGTCCTATCCCTAGCAAGTGGCGACGAACCCGGAAAGATGGCATACGGAACCGGGACAATTCCCTTCGTACGCACCTCGGACTTCGCTAATTGGGAGATCAAGCACGACCCCAAGCAGGGCGTTTCTGAGCAAATCTATAATGCGTATGCAACAAAGGAAGACGTCCAAGCGGAAGACATTTTGCTAGTGCGAGACGGCACCTATTTAATTGGGAATACATGCATAATCACTCCAGAAAAAAGCAAGATGCTTTACTGCGGCGGACTAATCAAGATCCGCGCGCTCGACCAGAAGCGTGTAAGCTCGTTTCTTCTCCTCGCGCTTTTGAACTCGTATATCGTTAAACGTCAAATCCGGAGCAAGCAGTTTACGCGCGATGTTATCGACACTCTTGGAAACCGATTTCCAGAAATCGTGCTACCAATCCCAAAGAATAAGACGTTGCGCGACGAAATCGCGGAATACGTTCGCAACATTATCATTGACCGCATCATGGGCAAGGATGACATCGAGGCGTTTGCCTTTGGCATAAGCTGGCTTGCTCATGACGAGGTGCCCATATACGACACATTTGGACTTCACATAATGGGGGCCGAGGAATGAGGAATGGTAGAAGAGCAACCATGATATAAGAAGGGCCCGACGCATCGGGCCCTCCCAGGTGTCAGCCGAAGCCTTTCACCGCTATTGACTGCATTCTACCACGCGCGTTAAGCTTTTAGGCCCACGTCTATCCGTTGCTCACAAACTGTCGAAGGGCGGTTAACTTGCCCCGTGCGGTAGTCTTAATAATCCGCGAGTAGACATTGATGGGCAGCTCGGCTCGAAAGTGCTCGATTATCGCCTCGTAGCCCGCGATTAGCTGC
>URYT01000011.1 GCA_900552185.1 uncultured Collinsella sp.
ATTGTGTTTGACCTGCCGCGCGAGGACATTACCGACCGAGCCGGCATCGCCCACTGCACCCAATCGCAGGCCGCCGAGCTTATGGCTTGTGTCGAAGGCGCCCGTGCCGCCCACCACGCCTATAGCGTGGACGTGCTCGTGCCCAACCGTCGCGAAGCGCTCGAGGTCTTCCCCGAGATTCCCTGCGATCGGGCAACCATTGATGACTATCTGCGCCTCATACTGAAAGGGGCTTCGAAATGAAACGTGCCTTTATGTCCGAGCTCGCCATCGTTCGCACGCTCATCCCGAGCATCGCGGGCGTCGGCCTGTTCATATTCGTCGTATTGACCCTTGCCAACGCGACAGACGGCGATTCCGGCATGAGCGCCGGCGCCTGCGCGGTCAGTGCCATGTCACCCATCATGGTCATGAGCTCGCTGGCCGGCTTCGACAATCAAAACGGTTGGGAGCGCTATCGCGCAACGCTGTCTCTCTCGCGTAAAGACATCATCTGCGCACGCTACCTGAGCATCATTGCCTTCTCGGCTGTCATGGCGTGCGCCGCCGCGCTTCTGAGCATCGTCTCCTTCCCGCTCTTCAACAGCGCGGGTATCCCGTTGACGGGACAGATCGTCTTTGAGATTGCAATAGCCTCAGCAGCATCAATGCTCATCTCCCTCATGATGGTGTTTTTGGCGCAGCCGCTGTTCTTTCGCTTTGGACACATGGAGGCGCTGCGCCTATCCGTTGGCCTGTTTGCCATACTCGGATGCCTTGCCATGGCCACGCTGAGCTCCTCCAACCCCATCAGCAACTGGCTCATGTCGATTGCCGGAGCGAATCCCGATCCTGCCGTTCTGGGCTGTCTGTGTGCAGGCATCGCCGCACTTGCCCTCGCGCTATGTGCAATCAGCTGCACCGTCAGCACCAAGGTCTATCGGGCACGCGACCTGTAGCCACGCGAAACTTGACCCACGTAGGCCACAATCGGTCGCAATCGCCCATCCGCAAATCCGTGGCAAACGGCATGCCCCCGGCGTGTGCCACCGTGCTACTTGCGCAGCGGCTTGGGCAGCGGAATGCCGGCGGCGATGGCTGCGGCAATGATCATGCAGACGATACCCTTGAGTGGGAAACACATAAGCAGCAGGCCCACAACCATGACCGGCTGACGCATGACCGCACCCATCGTCGATGCCGTGCAGACGGCGACGCAAAAGACCGGATCGGCACCGGTAAGAATGGCAAGGCCGTAGCCCAAGCTCACACCCGAGAAGATAACCGGGAAGAAGTGGCCACCACGCCAACCAAGGTTGATGAGGGCGGGCGTCAGCATGGCCTTAACAAGACCGGTCGCGATAAGCACGCCGGCGGGAATGGTCAGATAGGTTTCCATGAGCACATCGGCCTGGGTCTCGCCGGCAAACATGGTGTAGGGCAAGACCGTGCCGCAGATGGCGAGCGCCAGACCAGCCAGCATGGCCTTGACGACAGGACGCTCCCCTATTGCATGGGACAGCGCCTCGCTCGCGTGCTCCGAGACAAAGTACAGCCAGCCGCAAACGGTGCCAACCAACGCCAGCGGGATGAGCCAGGCAAGCTCCAGGTTGCCCACCTCGGCGGCCTCGAACCTGGGCATGCCCATGCCGCCGCCCACAAGTTGGCCAAGCAGCAGGTAGGTGCCCAGACCGCCAGCGATCGCGATACCGTAGACCACAGTCTTCTGTGCCTTGGGCAGCTTGATGGTGATCTCGCCGGACGCGGACTCATCGTCATTAGCACCCTGGCCGTCGGCGCTACCGGCGAGCGGCGCCACAAAGCCAAAGACGGGCGCGGTAAAGAGCGCCGTCAGCGCGGCCTGGGTGCCCAACAGCGTGAGCTCCCTGAACTCGGCGCCAAAGCGGCGCATGCGATCGCCGACCCAGCTGCACAGACCCGCGATAACGCCGGTCAGGCCGGCCTCCGGTCCAATACTTCCGCCAAACAGCAGCGGCAGCAATGCCGCGAGCGAAAGCTTGCCCAGGTTGTCGTACGGGTAGCGCCCGTCCTGCTTAACCTTAGCCATCACCTGGTTGAGGTCGTCGGTCTTGGTGCCCGTAAGCTTTTCGTACAGACCGATCAGCAGGCCGCCCAGCAGGCAGACAAAAAACGGATACGGCAGAAAACCGAACGGGCCGCTGGCGAGTTCGGGCGACGCCACGCCCAGCATGTGGGGGATCTCGGTCCACAGATAGTCGATACCGTGCTCCATCGCAAAAAAGAACAGCCAGACCGCGGCACCTGCGAACGCACCGGTCACGGCAACGCTGACCAAAAACAGCGCGCGGTTTGTGGGTTTGGCAAGGTTGTCCATCGGGTCCTCCCGCGGTCAAAGTCGACATAGTTACGTTTTATTGTAGAGCGAGCGTTGCCCAGACAAGCCAACCATCTGCGCCACAAACGGCACCATTGGGAGTCATAGTGGGGCAGGCTCAAGACTTATCCGTTGATAATCGAGACAATCTCGCGCAAATCGTCGGCAAAGTAGATGCCTTGCTGGCGCCTCGGGCTCGAAAGCCCCTTATCAATCATGTGCCCGAGCAGCGCCTTGAGGTCGTTGTAGTAACCGTCAAGGTTATACAGGATGCACGGAGCACTCAGGTGCCCCAACGACACCGCGGACATGACCTCGGCAATCTCCTCGAGCGTGCCCGTCCCACCGGGAAAGGCGATGAACGCATCGCCGAGCTCAATCATCTTGGCTTTGCGCTCGGCCATATCGCTCGTCACGATGAGGTCATCGATGCCGTCGTGCTGAAACTCGGCCTCTATAAAAAAGCTCGGCTCAACGCCCGTCACGTGTCCACCTGCCTCGAGTACGCTATCGGCGAGCGCGCCCATCAGGCCCGATTTGGACCCGCCGTATACCAGCGCGTGCCCGTTGGAGCCAATCCAGTTGCCCAGCTCTTGCACCGCAGGCAGAAACGCCGGGTCATTGCCGACGCTGGCGCCCAGGTATACCGTGATATTCATATTCAGTCCCCCTCGTCGTGACGCGCGGCGCCCGCTCTAGCGTTGGCGTCGGCGATATTCGCGCACACGGCGCGACAGGTCGGCGAGCTCGTCACGATCGAGCTCTTCCAAATGCTCCAGATCGTCCATAAAGCGCGCCATGGTGTCCTTTTGGCGCAGCTTGATGAGCGTATTGCAGTAGTTCACCGCCACACCCGTGAGCATGGCAATGTAGAAGATGCTGATGACGCTCAGGACGACGGTAATAGCACGGGCGACCGGCGTTTCGGCCGGGATATCGCCAAAGCCGATGGTCGAGACGGTCTCAAAGCTAAACCAGAGACCATCGCCAAACGTAAGGGTCGTGGGCTCGGACAGCCAGACAGCCGTCGAGCACAGCAGATAGAAGATGAGGAACAGGCCCGTGATACGCACGAAACCGGCCTGGCGCAAAACATCGGCAAGCGTCCTCAGCTTTTTCATCGCGACCCCTTTTCCCCAGACGCCCAATCACGTTTGCTCGGTATTGTCCCACAACCGGCAGTTAGGCAACCGGCAGTTAGGGACGTTCCTTTTGTGCCGGCAGAAAGGGACCGTCCCCAACTGCCGGACGGGACCGTTTAGCGGTGCTGCGGCCGACTGGGCAGGCTGAGCTGGTATCCTTATGCGGTATTGTCTCGATTCGTTAGGATTGCACGTGAGAGCTTCCGCTGTCCTTCGTTCAGTTATATGTCGCACCCTGGCCGTCGCGCTTGCTGCGTTCGCCGTGCTGAGCGCCGTCATACCCGTCCCCGCCTTTGCCGCCGACTCTGACCAGCAGGTCAAGACGGTCCGCGTTGGCTGGCTTATCAACAACGAAGGCTTCCAAGACGGCACCCCCGGCGAGCGTCTCTCGGGCTGGGGTTATGACTACCTGCAGACGCTGTCATACTACACGCCGGGCTGGCAATACGAATACGTCTCCGGCACCTTCACCGAGCTTATGGACATGCTCGAGGCGGGCGAAATCGACCTCATGCCCAACATCTCCTACTCCGAGGAACGCGCCCAAAAGCTGCTCTTCTCCTCGAACCCCGAGGGCGCCGAGCGCTACTACATCTACGCCAAGCCCGATCGCGACGACCTGGCCAAGGGTGACCCCCAAGCGCTCCAGGGCCTTACCATCGGTTGCAACTCCGGTGTTATGCAAACCTTCGTTGGCCAGCAGTGGCTCGCCAACGAAGGAATCACCTGCACATACAGAGAGTATGACGGAGGCTCCATGCTCTTTGACGCACTCGCAAACGACGAAGTCGACGCCGTCATCATGAACGACACCATCTCGTCGCCCGATGCGTCGCCCATGTTCTACGTTGGCTCGAGTGACTACTATTTTGCCGTCCCCAAAAGCCGCCCCGACCTGATGAACGATATCAATGCCGCCATGACGGCAATCGCCCGCGTCAACCCACGCTATAACGACGAGGTCAAGGCGAATTACTCGGCCCAAAACAGCGGCTCATCATCGCTCACCGGCCCCGAGCGCTCCTGGCTCAAAGCAAACGACAACACCATCACGATCGGCTATCTTAAAAACAAACTCCCCTACTGCACGCAAAATGACGACGGCGAAATGGAAGGGTCGCTCGCCTCGCTTGCAACGACGTTGCACGACAAGTTTGGCATTACGGTTGCAACAGTAGCGTTCTCGAACAACGAGCAAATGACCAAAGCCCTTTCCACAGGGACCATCGATGTCGCCCTACCGTTGTTTCGCGACTACTGGCTTGCCGAGCAGGCAGGGGTCATCCTGTCAAACCCGATGGGAACGGTTTCCCTAGCCGCCATTCACAGCAGCAGCAACCTGAACAGTGACCTTAAGAACATCGCTTGCACAGCAGACGCGATCGTCAACCGTTTTGAGCTCGAAAACCTATTCCCCGACGCAAAGGTAACCGAGTATCCGAATGACAACGAGGCACGCGAAGCCCTCAATAAGGGGGAGGCAAGTTGCATCATTGTCCCCAGCACGCGCTTGAAAACCATCCGCGACACCTACGATATCGAGGATTTCCAAACACAGGAGCTCACCGACACGGCACAGCTATCGTGTTTGATTTCGCGCGGCAAGCCCGTGCTGTTGGGAATCATTAATAAGGGCATCGTCAATGCTGGCGAATCGCTCTCTGCAAGCAGCTATTCCCCCACATCGTACTCGGCGCAAGAATCGGATGCGTTTCGACTTCTCTACCGCAACCGCATCGTCATTGCGGCAGTCGTCATCTGCATTTTGCTCACCGGCATCGTCATCCTTGTCTGGTCGCTTCACCGCGCGCAGAAAGAACAGCAGAAAGCCGATGCCGCCAACGCCGCTAAGACGGCATTCCTCACGCGCATGAGCCACGACATCCGTACGCCACTCAACGGCATCCTGGGTCTTATCGAAATTGAGGAATTGAAAGACGGCGACATGCAGGCCGCCCGCGAAAGCCGCGCCAAGGCGCGTGTTGCCGCCAATCACCTACTCTCGCTGATCAACGACATCCTCGAGATGGGCAAAATCGAAGACCGCAAGCTAACTCTGGAACATGCGTCTTTTAACCTCAAAGAGCTCTGTGACGATACGCTGGTGCTGTGCAAGCTCCGCGCATCCGATAACGGCATCACAATGCAGGACAATAGTCTCCCGTACGCCACGGGGCCATACATGATCGGCAGTCCCACCCATATCCGGCAGATCATAATCAACCTGTTAGACAACAGCATTAAGTACAACAAGCACGGCGGCTCCGTCACCTTTAGTTCAAAGACCAAGCCACTCGATGATGGGCGCGCACTCTTTTGCTTTAGCGTTTCGGATACCGGCATTGGCATGGCTCCCGAGTTTTTAAAGCATATCTATGAACCGTTTGCCCAAGAAGGTGACGATGCGCGCAGCAAGTTCCAAGGAACCGGCATGGGCATGCCAATCGTCAAGTCGCTTATTGAACTGATGGGCGGTACGATTGAGATTTCGAGTGAGGTTGGCGTGGGGAGTACGTTCAACGTCCAGATTCCGCTCGATATCGACAAGAACCCTCAGGCGCGGGCAGATACGGTCGAGAGGGTGCTCGACTGCTCGCTCGCCGACATGAACGTGTTGCTCGCCGAAGACAACGAATTGAATGCCGAGATTGCCCAGACGCTGCTAGAATCCGAGGGCGTCGTGGTCACCCGCGCCGCCAATGGCAACGAAGTCGTCGATCTGTACCTGTCACATCCCGCCGGCAGCTTCGATGCGATTCTGATGGACATCATGATGCCGGGCATGGACGGCTATGAGGCAACCCGCGCGATTCGTCTGAGCGAGAAGGTCGATGCAGCCGATATCCCCATCATCGCGCTCACCGCCAACGCCTTTGCCGAGGACGCCAAGGCGGCACACGATGCCGGCATGAACGCCCATCTGTCCAAACCGCTCGACTTTAACAAGCTCAAAAACATACTCGCCCGCATCAAGAAAAACGGATCCGTTTCGCTATAGTTTGTGCTCAACCACCACGCACGACCAGAAAGGAAGCCAACGATGTTTAGGCCCTTACGTCGAAAGAAACGCGCCATCACCGACGAGGAAGCGCGCGAACTGCTCGCTACCTGCAAGCGCGGCGTCTTTGCCGTCAACGGCGACGATGGCTACCCGTACGCCATTCCCGTCAACTACTTCTTTGACGCCGAGCACGACAAGATTTATTTCCATGGCGCCAAGGCTGGCCACAAGGTCGACGCACTCAAGCGCGATGACAAGGTCTGCTTTACCGTTTACGGCAACGAGTGGTACCAGGACGGTGACTGGGCTCCCTACGTTATGAGTACCGTAGTCTTTGGCCGTTGTCGCCTGGCGAATGACACCCCCGCGTTTATCGAGGATAAAGTTCGCCAGCTCGCGCTTAAGTACTACCCTTCTGCCGAGGAAGTCGAAGAGGAAATCGCCAAGGACATTAAGGGTGTCCAGCTCTACGAGATTACGATTGAGCATCTCTGCGGTAAGCAGATTCAGGAAAAGTAAGCCTCCGCAGAAGGTCTGCGCCCAATGGTTACAGATGCCTTACCACACGGGGCCTTCTAGCCGACTTGGCAGAAGGCCCCGTGTGCAGTGCACACTTACCGCGCATTAAAAACGTAGCGGTCCAGGCGGTCGCACGCTTCCCTTACGCGCGAAAGCGGCAGCGCCAGATTCACACGAATGTGGCAGGGTCCATGGAACGGGCGGCCGTCCTGATACCCCACGCCCACGCGCGCCCCCTCGTCGAGCAGCCACTGAATATCGCGGCCATGCTCGCGGCACCACTCGGTGCAGTCAATAAACACCATGTACGTGCCCTGCGGACGTGAAAACGCGATGCCCTTCCAGTGTTTTTCTGCATACGTGCAGAAGTACTCGATATTGCCGGCAAGCACCTGGTTGAGCTCGTCCACCCACTCGTAGCCTTGCGGCTGGTAGGCACCGATAAGCGCGTGCATGGAGAGGACATTCATCTCGTTGTAGTGGGTCTTGTTGGACACGGCGCACACGCGGTCGCGCAGCGTCTCGTTATAGATGATGTGGTAGCTGCCGACCAAGCCCGCCAGGTTGAACGTCTTGCTCGGCGCATAAAGGGCAACCGTGCGCATGCGGGCGTCCTCGCTCACCGACTGCGTCGGGATGTGCTTGTGCCCCGGCAGGATGATATCGGACCAAATCTCGTCCGAGATCACCACGCAATCGTGCTGGCGATAGATGTCCATGGCGCGCTCAATCTCGTCGCGCTCCCATACGCGGCCGCAGGGATTGTGCGGCGAGCAGAACACCGCGGCATGGATGTGGTTTTGGGCGAGCTTGTGCTCCATGTCCTCAAAGTCCATACGCCACACGCCCTGGTCGTCGAGCTTAAGCGGGCTGTGGACAATGTGATAGCCCGCGGCCTCAATGGACTTGGTAAAGCCGATGTAGGTAGGGCTGTGGACCAGCACCGCATCGCCCGGCTGTACATACGCGCGCAGCGTCGACACGACACCGCCCAGCACGCCGTTTTCGTAGCCGATATGTTCAGGGCGCAGACCCTCGACGCCATTGCGGCGACTCTGCCATTCGATGATGCGGTCGAAGTACTCGGGGCGCGGGTTAAAGTAGCCAAACATGGGGTGCTGGGCACGCTGAATGATGTGCTCCTGGACCGTGGGCACCGTGGCGAAGTTCATGTCGGCCACCCACATGGGAATGCGGTCGAATCCCTCGTCGGGTGCATTCGGAGCCATACCGGGGATCTCACCCCAAGAGTCAACGGCGATGGAGTCCATGCCGTGGCGGTCGATGATTGAAGTGAAGTCGTATTTCATGCTGGACCCCCGTGCAAAGTAGACTGTTTCGATAGGCGCTATTGTCCACCAGCACGGGCGGTTTTGGCGCGGGGTTTGGCGCTTAATTTGACGGGTGCGGGCGAATGGCTGGTTAGTCTCGCGCGTCGTTGACGGCGACTACGGTTAGCTGGGTTTCATCGACCGTAAACGATATGTCGAGCCCGGCGTAAGCCAAGTGGTAAATGCGGTTTGGCTCGTGCTTGCTGCCTGCGCGGCGTGGGTCTTGGCGAAGGACCTCGACCAAGCCGGGGAGCTTTGCGGGCGGGACCATATCCTGTAGCGCTTGCGGAAACTCAACATCGAGCTCTTGCCACGGAGCATCCTCAATCCAGCCGCCGGTCGCATCCGGGTGACAGTCCGCAAACGGAATGTAGGGCTTAATGTCGTAGATGGGCGTACCGTTGCGCAGATCTGCTCCCAGCACATGGATGATGGGGCCGTCGTCGGTAAGCTCCACGCGGTCGAGCTTAACGCAGGTGAGACCGATGGGATTAGGGCGAAACGGACTGCGCGTGGCAAGCACGCCCACGCGCTCGGCTCCACCCAGGCGCGGCGGGCGCACGGTTTTCGACCACTTGACGTTGGTGCCGGACCTGTCCTGCGTTTTAGCGTCGACGGCAATATCCTTAGCCGTGCCGCCGGGCGTTCCGTTTTCGAAGCGCCACAGCAGCCACAGGTGAGAGAAGGAGTCCAGACCCTCAACCGCTGCATTGGAGGCAAATTCCGGCTCAAAAACGATGCGTCCCTGCAGATGGGGCGCCAAAAAGCTGTTGCGCGGGATGCCGAACTTCTGCGGCAGGTCGGTATGTATGTGTGCGATAGGTTCCATGCCGGTCATTGTACGGCATGGGGGCATGGGGCGTTACGCGCAATTCTTCGCCGCGGTCCCCCGTCGTGCAACCAACGGTTGCTTGGAAGGGCGCCTGTCACCGCGTATGCTTAAGCCATCAACCAGCAGAAAGGAGCCGCTATGGCCTTTGCAGAAAAGCTCATCGCTGTCCGCCGCGCCCATCACCTTACCCAAGAGCAGCTCGCCGCCAAACTCTTTGTCACGCGCCAAGCCGTCAGCCGTTGGGAGCGCGACGAGGTCACCCCGGGCATCGACATGATGAAGCTCATTGCCGCCGTAACCGGCGAACCACTGTCCCACCTGCTCGAAATGCCCGAGCATTATTGCCAGAGCTGCGGCATGATACTCACGCCCGACGACTGCGGCACCGATGCCACGGGCGCCACGACCGACCATTACTGCAAGTGGTGCTACGACCACGGCAAGTACACCTACGCCACCACCATGGAGGCGATGATCGAGGACTGTGCCCCGCGCCTGGCGCAAAACACCGGCATGTCGCTTGACGAAGCCGTCTCGCTCATGGGCGCCGTCCTGCCGCAACTGGAGCGCTGGCGCACCGTGCAGGAAAACGAGGAATGCTACGGCGCCGAGGCTCGAGCTCGCTATGGCAATGAGGCTATCGATGCAGCAAACGAAACGTTACTGGATATGGATCCTCAGACATGGAACGACATGAAGGAACTTGAACGCGCCATTTTGGGCCAGCTCTCGATTGCCATGGGCATTGGCGACCCAGAGAGCAACGAAGCCCAAAAACTGGTTACAATGCACCGTCGATGGATTGCTCTCAACTGGGGATGCGAGCCCCAAGACGAGGCGTACCTGGGCCTCGCCCACGGCTATCTTGCCGACCAGCGCTTTGTTGACTACTACGACAAGCCCTGCGGCACCGGAGCCACGGCGTTTCTGGTCCAGGCCATCGAGTCGTCGTTGACGTGCGCATAGACCGCGGCGGCTTTGGGTATTTCAATCAAAACCGCAACCGATTGGAGACCTATGACTACTGATCACGAGCTCGTGCTCTACGTTATGACCGGCTGCCCGTATTGCATAAAGGTCAAGCGCTTTCTGGCCGATAACGGCGTGACCATTCCCGAGCGCAACATCTCAACCGACTCCGATGCCGAACAGACACTCATCGCCGTCGGCGGAAAGCGCCAGGTTCCCTGCCTGTTCATCGACGGCAAGCCACTCTACGAATCGAGCGACATCATCGCGTGGGCGCAAGAGAACCTGCTCTAGTACGCGCATCCCGTCCGTCCAAGGCCCCACCCCATACGGCCTAAACATGTACACCAGCATCCAAAGTCGACATTTTTCGACATCTTTGGATGCTGGTGTACAGCTTTTGGGTAGCCATGGACGCTCTTAACCGGCTAATTGTTTGAGGCGACCTTTGGATTATGGCTGTTTGACGCCTCTGGAAAGGGTTTCCGAGAGGGCTGTGGTCAAAAAAGGGCAAATATGAGTACTGTTACCTGTTTAGTAGCAGCGATTTTGATCACTTCAGGAACTATTCAACGTTCCATACGTCCGCAGACGACGTTATTTCTCCTCATATGTTCAATAAAAGTAGCTCCTAATGGGAACAAATCTCATCAGGAGCTACTATTTATAGCAAAATAAATGCAACCATAATGGCAACAGTACTCATATTTGCCCTTTTTTGACCACGACCCTCCAGAATAGTCGCTGAGAACGACACTAAATGACAAAATCCGGCACTTGGACGTTCTTATATGAGTAGCCATTGAAGGACACCTAACGACTACTCCCATTCACGACACACTGTGTCGCGAATTAAGCTGGTCCCATTACCGAAGACCAGTGAGAGCTCCTGCCCAGAATCTCGATAGCTTAATAAAGCGCTCCCCTCCGGAAGTTCAATGGGCATCCAAATTCCAAGCTGAAAAGCAAAGGAGTATCGAAGCCGTCAATGCTCATTTCCTATCGAACAGGCAGGTCAAAACAAGCTAATTAGCCCGATAACTGCTTGTATTTTTGTCTACAAAATTGTATACAAAAAGAGAATCCGAGAACCGGCGCTCGACATTATGTCGATCGATAGGAGGCGCCATGGATGCTAAGCAGCTCGAAAAGATGATGGGGTTTGCCCCCGGAGAGTTGGAGAAAGCCGCGGAGGCATACGAAAAAGATGAGTGGCCGAAGGGTCGCACCATCAAGCTGGGAAGGCCGTCGATCTCCGATGAGCCAAGCGTTGTTTTATCGGCACGTGTGGGTGAGTCTGTTCTTGATGCATTTGACGCAAAAGCAAAGCGCCATGGGCAAACACGCACGGAGCAACTCAGGGAGCTCATCACGCTCGATGCAATGATTGCCTAGACTCAACTCCCCCGCCGACCCAAACATGTACGTCAGCATCCAAAGTCGACATTTTTCGACATCTTTGGATGCTGGTGTACAGTTTTTGCGGGTAGTCATCGGGGACGTTCATAAATGACTAGTCGTTAAAGAACGTCCCCAATGACTAACTAGCCGTGGAAGCGGGCTATGGGCGTAAGTGGCTGTTCGCGAAAGACGCGCTCGACGGCAGCGCGGTATTCGTCGACCTTTTTGGTCTTGCGTACGATCTTGTGGACGGTAGCGGGATCAGCGAAAGCGCACTTGGCGTAGAACCACCACTCCTTCATGCGGAAGACCGCATTGCCGCCAATCTTTTCTGCATATGCCGCAAACAGCGTGTCGTGGAAGCGCTGCAGCTCGGCTGCTGTGGCAACAGGACCGCCGTTGACCATGCGCGCCAGCGCAGGGTTCGCGAGCAACCCGCGTCCCAGCATCACGTGGCGCGTAGCAGGATAGGCCTCCACCAGCGCGTCCATATCCTCAAGATCAAAAATGTCGCCGTTGTATGCCACCGGAAACGGTGCCCGCTCCAACGTCTCGCCATAAAACTCTTTGCGCGGCGAGCCCGTATAGCGGTCCTTTTGCACGCGCGGGTGCACAATCAGCTCTGCCAGCGGCATGCGGCAATACAGATCGAGCACGCGCTCGTATTCGTCGTCGCTCTCCAGCCCCAGCCTGGTTTTTACCGACACCGGCAACGGCGAACGTTCGCACACATCGCTCAAGAACACTTCGAGCTCGTCCAAGTGGCGCAAAAAGCCCGAGCCCTTGCCCTTGGCGACAACCGTCCCCGAGGGGCAACCCAAGTTGAGATTGACCTCGCGATAGCCCATGTCGGCGAGCACCTGTGCCGCCCACACAAACTCGTCCGCGTTCTTGGACATCAGCTGAGGCACTACGTTAAGCCCCTGGTTATTGGCAGGATCGATCTCCTTAAACGCCTTGCCGCCAAAGCGGTTTCCCACCCGCGGCGGCGGCAAAAACGGCGTGTAATAGCAATCGAGTGCACCGAAGCACTCCGCATGCACGCGACGGAACACATGCCCGGTAATCCCCTCCATGGGGGCCAGCGAAAGGATCATCTACTCTTCTCTCATATCAACACAACAAAGGGGCCGTCCCTTTGTCACATGCATTATGCCTTGCGCTTCAGGCGATTCACAAGGAAGAGATAGGTACTGAACGATAACCATCCTCCAGCCGCACCCCATACAACGAGGTCTAATACTTTTCCCGAGAAGTGAACGAGTGAAAACGGGCCCCTGAAGCATCTGCACTTTCGAGATGCAATTTCCTGCGGTTTTGCCAGCCAAATCCTGCGGGTTTGACGTCTAAAAATGTCGATGCTTCGGAAGCCCAAGTATGGCCGTTCACTTCTCGGAAAAGTATTAGACCTCGATTTACATGCCACTCAATGTGACAAAGTGGCTGCCCCTTTGTCACATTCGATGAAAAAGGGCACCGATGTTAGTCGATGCCCCAAAGCGGCTGCAGGTTAAGCCCTACAGCGTATGTCTAAGACGAATCGAACTATTCGTCCCAGGAGAGGTTCTTACCAGTCTTTTTTGCCAGCAGCAAGAACAGGCCGATAATAACGTTGCATGCGATGCAGAAGATGAAGACGCCCTGGAAGGAGCCGACAAGCTCATAGACCTTCATCATAACGGGCATGCCAAAGGCGCCGACGATATAGCCCACGGAGCAGATCAGCGCGAAGATGCGACCGAAATCGCGGGAGCCAAAGACATCCATAACCAAAACGGTCAGGGCAGTGCCAGCGATGACGTACATTACGTCGTTCACGCCTGCTGCGAGGATGCTGAGCGTCGAGTTGCCGCTGCTCATCATGAGCATGACAAAGGAGAGGATGGAGACAGCGAGCCAGCCCAGAATGGCCTTCGTGCTGCCGAACCTATCGCAAGTGGTGCCGACGATCGGATTGAGGAACAGATCGAAGAGCGATGCAGCGGATACCATGAAGCCGCCCACCATGGGGCTAAAACCAACCTCGGAAGCATACGTCGGGAAGAGCTGGTTCATGCAGCAAGTGAGCTGAACGAGACAGAGGAAGCCGATGCAGAAGAAGAAGGCAGGCGACTTAATGGCGCGCGCATAGCTAACGCCACGCGTGCTATCCTCGGTCGTCTCCTCGGTCTCGGTGACCGTCTCGCCCTCGACGTAGCTATAGGGCAGCATGCCCTTGTCCTGAGGCTTATAGCGAATAATCAGGACGGAAGCGGGGAGAATGAGCACGGCGGAGACGCCAGCGAGCACCAGATAGCCAGTCCTCCAGCCAGCGGCCTCGATGACAGAGGTGATGACGGGGCTCATGATGAGCATGTAAATCGAGTTCACTGCCCAAGCGAGACCGATTGCCAGGCCACCAGATTTTTTGAACCACTGGTCAATAACGTCGGACATGGCGACGCCGGTGGTGAAGGCGAAGCAAACGCCAATCAGGGCGCCAGCGGCGATGAACATCCAGACTTCGGTGTAGAAGGCCATGCCTGCGCCGGCAGCGAGCAAAATAAGCTCGACAACGGGGAGCCAAACCTTGCCAACGACCTTGGGAATGAGTTTTCCGACAAACGGAAGAGCTGCCGCAAGACCAATGAGCGTTGCGGTGAAGTAATACGAGAAGATGGAATAGTCAAACCCGAACTCCTCGCACACGGGTGCGACGAAGGAGCCCGCGATGACGCTATAGGATCCGGTCGTGCCGGCAGACATAAGGCCGAGCGCGATTACGAGAACCCATGCGTAAACCTTGCTGCTCTTTAACTTTGCATTTTCCATTGACGCAGCTCCTAGAGACCCAGAAGGGCACACATAACGGCCTTGATGGTGTGCTGACGGTTCTCTGCCTCACGGAAGATGACCGAAGCGTTGGCCTCAAAGCACTCGTCGGCAATCTCGAAACCCTCGGTGATGATCTCGCGATGAAGGTCATTCTTGCACTGGTCGAGGAGCATCTTGCCAACACGGTGATCCGCGTTGTGGACAGAGGGAAGCTCATGCATGCAGAAGATGTCGGGATTGTTGGTGCGCTTGCACAGCTCGCTGGTGACGCGATAGGGGTACAGAGACTCGGCATCGCCCAACCAGGAGTTGTAGTCGTCGGGATCCAGAACCTCTTCTCCGCACTCGGGGTTGATGTAGCGCCACTCCTCGGTAACGATAACGTCAACGCCATCCAGGGCATCGAGGTCAGAGGTGATGGTAAAGGTCCTATTGGGAGCGTACTTGGCGTAGCAGGCCTCCACCTCTTCGATCATTTCCTTGCACATCTGATGACGGAGGTCGTCGGGGCCGATGGCGAGGAAGTCCATGTCGAGCATAGCGCACAGACGGCCATACCACACTGGGGCGCCGGCGCAGTTGCCAACGAAAGCCATCTTCTTGCCGCGGCTCGTACGCAGACCGCCCCATTGCTCTTCCATCGTAAGAGCGTCAGCGAGCATCTGAGTCGGGTGATCGCCGAGAGTAAGGGCATTGATGACCGGGATGTCAACCAGGTCGGCGACGTCATAGAGGAACTGCTCGTCCTTCTGTGCGCGGTAGACGATGAGATCGTACATGCCGTTAAAGACGCGCATGGCATCCTTGACGGTCTCGCAGTCACCCATGTGGGAGTTGGTCAGATAAGTAAAGCCCATGCCCAAATCATTGCAGGAGGTCTCGAATGCGCAACGAGTACGGGTCGAGCCCCACTCAAAGTTGGCGAGGACGTTTTTGCCGGGGAAGTAGCGCTGGTCGACACCAGACTTCTTCTGAGCCTTAAGGTTCCAGGCAAGATCGATGAGATAGCGGAAATCCTCGGAGGAGAGATCATGGATGTTGATGTAGTCGCGACCGCGGAGGCTGTTGTTCATGCCTATTTCCTTTCGAATTATTATCAAAATTATTGTTAAATGTGTCCCCGAGGAAAACACGGATATCCCTCGGGGAGCGGTACATGTGGCGCCTAAGCCAAAGAGCGCAGGCTCTAAGGCTCACTAACGACTGGCCGCCACGTCCTTAGTCCAGCAGTGCACGCCGCCGCCGGACAGGTTAAGCGCGAGGGAATCAATCATGATGACCTTGCGATCGGGGAAGCAGCTCTCAAGAACTGCCTTGGCCTGCTCATCCTTCTCTTTCACGACCTCGCTCATGCCCTCGTGGTAATAACGCTGGCCAAGAACGACGCCGTTGCAAATCAGGAAGTTGCAGTAGCTCGCTGCGGCGTAGAAGTGGACGGGGCCCTCGGGCCAGGGGGTGCCATCCATAAACTTGCCGCCCATTTCGTCGATGAAGCCCTTATAGAGCTCGTAATCTTCATCGCCAGGGGCGATAACGACTTCAATAGGCTCGGCGGTGGGCATACGAACGATCTCGAAGGGCTTGCCCTCCCAGTCCGTTTCGTTGCTCAGGATCTCATAGGCTGCCTCAATGCGGCGACGAGACTCTGCTCCAGCCTTGCTCGAGGCTGCCTCTTCATCGGACACCTCGGCAAGAAGAATCTTGTTCGGAGTGATAAAGCGACACATCTCATCAATGTGAGCTGCAAAGCTCATGCCAAAGACGGGAGTTCCGTCTTCCTTCTCGTCGAGGATGCCCAGTCGATAGTCGTCGTCCTCGAGCATAGGCTGCGGAAGCCAGATAACCTTGTTGAGGTTGTAGATGCGCTTATACTCGGCCTCTACTTCCTCTTTCGTGAACTCGGGATTACGCTTGCGGCATTCCGTGTCCTCGATGGCGATCAGAGTGCCGTGACCGTCAAACTCGCGGTCGCCGCCCTCCGAAACCATTTCGGAATTGACGATATCGAAGCAACCGAGCGCAACCGCCATGTGAACGGCTGCCTTACGTGCGGACTGGCACTCCGGGGAGTTCTTGTCCCACACGCCGTAATAGGTCCAAGCGGGGTTGACCATATAAGAATGGCCCTTGTCGTCGACCATGATGCTGGGACCGTTGTCGCGGACATAGAAGTTGGAGTCTTCGAACTGCGTGATCTCGATGCGATCGAGATCAACCCCCTCCTCCTTCAGGCGCGAGCAAGCCTCCTCATAGGAGCCGGGGGTGCCGCAATTGAGGTTGACCGTAACGTCGCCATACTCGAGCAGAGCCTTGATCACGTCAACGCAGGGCTGGCGGTTATCGTAGCCCTCTGCACGGATGTAATCGGGAAGCCATGTCACATAGACGTTGGAGCGCTTCTCGAACTCGCCCGGCATACGATAGTTCTCGTACATGGTTGGTCCTTCCGTCGGGTTTCCCGCGATGCTGTCCGGCCGCGACAATAGCGGGGTTTCACCTGCTATAGTACTACTATACCTACCGTTCGGTAGATAATTTTGAATAATTGCCGCTCGCCTACTGATACATACCGTTCGCCGTATATAGTGGTCATGTTTGGACACGAATTGATGTTCCGTTGCCATCCTTAATAATGTTGGTAGTGCGGAAGTGATTTGCAATGGAGAAATGCAGCGTGAGCACAAGAAAAAAAATATTGGACGCAATGTACGATCTTGTGGCAGAAGTCGGTTATGACAAAGCGTCTATCGGAAAGATTTGCGACTTTGTCGGTATATCCAAGCCGTCGGTGTACTACTACTTTCCCTCAAAAGAGGAGATTTTCACTACGCTCTTGGACAGCATGTTTCCGACCATTGACTATCAGCGCGACTACTCGCTAATAGTCGATAGGGACGGGTTCAAGGCCGCGCTTATCGAGCTCGGCAATTCAGTTATAGGTGGCTATCGAAGCGATGAAAAGCGCCGGCGCGTGCTGGCCGAGGTTAGCGTTCAAGCAAATCGAATTCCTGCAGTTCAGGAACGTCAAGCGACGGCGACCAAACGAACCATGGATGCGCTTAAAGACATCCTTCTTCATGGTGTAGAGATTGGCGCGTTTTCCGATAGCGCCGACGTAATGCTCTACGTACAAATTCTTTATACCGTTCTGGAGGGAGCAAGCAATACGGTCGCTCAAGGTGAGGATATTGATGAGAAAGCGGTTTGGGCGGGAATAGTCGAGCTTATGTTCAAATAAACCAGCCAAGCTGAAGCGCATGTTGGCACCCATGGTGCCTGCGGGCAACCTTTAAAACGAAAACAGGGGTCGACTCCAGTCTGGCTTGGAGTCGACCCCTGTTGCATGGCAATCTATGCCGATGCAAATCGGCGCTTATTACTTTTCAGCAGCCTTATTGAGAAAGCCGGAAACGATAGCAAACGCAGCAATCATAAGGTTGCAGGCAATGCAGAAGATAAATACTCCCTGGAATGACCCTGCCATGCCGTAAACCTTCATCATGACCGGCATTCCAAAAGCACCGACGACATAGCCCGCTGAGCAAACGATCGAATAGATCCTTCCAAAATCGCGTGATCCAAAGAGCGAGAGGAGAAGCATCGGCATTGCGGTTCCAACGATGGCGAACATGACATCGTTTACACCAGCTGCAATGATGGAAACGGTCTCATTGCTTCCGCCAATGATAAGAAGCAGGAATGAAAGAATGCTGACACCTGTCCATGCGACCGTTGCTTTAATAGCGCCAAGCTTGTCGCATGTTTTGCCCACGAAGGGATTTAGGAAGATATCGGAGAGTGAAGCTGCCGAGACCATTAAGCTTCCTACGATAGGATTGAAACCGACCTCGCTTGCATAGGTTGGAAACAGCTGGTTCATGCAGCAGGTGAGCTGCGCCACGCAAAGCAAGAGGACACAGAGAATAAAAGACGGCGTTTTCGCGGCATCGCGGAGTGCCATGCCCGAAAGGACATCTTCCTGCTCATCGGCGCTGCAGCTCTCATGGGTTTCGGAGGCGGTCTCTCCGTACGGAAGCATATTGCGATCAGAGGGGTTAAGGCGAATGATAAATGCGCTTGCAGGCAAAATCATAGCTGCAGAAACGGCCGCAAGCACGATGTATCCCGTACGCCAGCCTTGCTGCTCGATGACCAGCGTAATGACAGGACTCAATAACAGCGTGCAGAGAGAATTAACGCCCCAAGCGAGGCCGATGGCGAGACCGGACGATTTGCTGAACCATTGGTCAATGACATCGGACATGCAGACGCCCGTTGTAAACGAAAAGCAGATGCCGATCACTGCGGCGGAGACGGTGAACATCCAGACCTCGGTGTAGAACGCCATTGCGGCGCCGGCGGCAATAAGGACGAGTTCAATGCAAATATGCCATGGTTTGCCGATTACTTTTGGAATGAAGCGACTCAAAAGCGGAAGCCCAAGCGCAAGGCCAAGAAGAATCGCGGTGAAATAGAAAGAAAAAGAAGTGTAGTCAAAGCCCAGATCTTCACATACTGGAGCAACGAATGAGCCGGCAATAATGCTATATGTGCCAGTTGTTCCGGCGGACATTAAGCCGAGCGCAATAACGACGACCCAAGCAAATGCGCCGCTTTCACGGAGACAATCTTTTTTGGCTGGTGTGGTGAGAGTCATGGTTGCTCCATTTCTATCGGCAATACATCCTATATGCCTACCGATAGGTATATAAACTGTTAGCGCCGGGCGATTTTAGCCGCTAATAGTCAAACTATTTTGACCAATCCCGGTCACCGAATAATGGCCACCGTGCCTCCCCGCCGCCACTACGCTGGTGGTGCCAACACGCCGGCGTTAGGAGGACCATTGAGGTGAACGAGAGACACGATGACCTACAGGAGATTATAGACGCGGCGCTCCGGGAGATGGCCGCGGAGGAGGGCGACGGGTTCGACCCGCAGGCATGTAACCTCGCGGAGTTCTGCAGGAGGACGGGGCTCACCCGCTCCCGTGCGAGGACGGTCAGGGCGCACGGGTTCAGGGCCCTGCCCCACGGGAACAGCGGGAGGAGGGCCGCGCCGGGCGTGCTCGCCGGCCACACCGGCCTGGTGGACGACCTCCTGCGGAAGGGCGTCACCAACTCGCAGGTGATATTCGAGCGGCTGCTCGGCCAGGGCTACGCCGGCGGCCTCACCACGGTGAAGACCTATATCGCCGCGCACCGGGACCTGGATTGGCAACACCTATTTGGACGATTCCGGGAGGGACAGCCCCGCTTCCCTGAACTCGACCGGCGACATGTAGCCCAGCGTCGAGTGGATCCTGAAGTTGTTGTACCAGTGCACGTAGTCCGAGAGCTTGGCCCGTAGCTCGCGCGTCGTGCCGAACGTCTCGCGGTGGACGAGCTCGGCCTTCAGTATCCTGTTGGTCGACTCGTCGACGGCGTTGTCGTAGGGGCAGCCCTTGGCCGACAGCGACCTCTCTATGCCGAAGGCCTCGAGCATCAGGTCGATCTCGGCGTTGTCGAACTCGCTGCCGCGGTCCGTGTGGAATACCTCGATGTCCGAGATGGGGAAGGAGAGCGTCGCGAACGCCGACTTGACCAGCCGGGCGTCCTTCCTGGGCCCGGCGGAGTGACCGACGATCTCCCTGTTGTAGAGGTCGACGAGCAGGCAGACGTAGTTCCACGAGGCCCCGACGCGCACGTAGGTCAGATCGCTGCATATATGGGTGCGCGGCGCCCTGCCGCCGAAG
>URYT01000012.1 GCA_900552185.1 uncultured Collinsella sp.
CGTAGGGCGACGCAGGCACGCTCGCGCCGCCGATGCCGTTCTTGCCGTGAATGAGCGCGGTGGACGCCGGCGGCGTATAGGGCTCAGTCGCCTGCAGAGGACGGTCGGCGCCCAGGTACACCGGCACCTCGGGACGACCCAGCAGATCGAGCACCGCCAGGCAATTGTGCGCCGATTGCTCGACGCGCACGTTACCAAAGCACGTGGTGATGCCCACGAGCTCCACCTCGGGGCTCGCGATGGCATAGGCCAGCGCCATCGCATCGTCCACACCCATATCCAGATCAAGGATCAGCTTCTTGATTGCCATTGTTCTACTCCGCTTCTCCGTCTTTATCGTTTAACCAAACCAATGTTCAACTTCGGTGCGCATGGGAATCGATTGCTGAGCGCCCAGGCGCGACACCGTCACTGCCGAGGCGCGAGCACCCGCGGCCATGCACTCAAAGAGCGGCAAGCCCTCTAGGCGAGCCGCCGCCAACGCGCCGATAAACGTATCGCCGGCGGCCGTGGTATCGACTACCGTACTCGAAAGTGCCGGCATGCGCAGCAGCTCACCGCCATCGCCGAGCGAAACCGAGCCGGCACCGCCCAACGTGATGACCGCAGCCCCGGCACCCTTGTCGAGCAGCGCATTGAGCGCGGTGACGCAACTCGCGTCATCCGTGGGCAGAATGCCCGTCAGCACCTGGCACTCGGTCTCGTTGGGACAGACCAGGTCGACCGCAGGCCAGACCTCCGCAGGCAGCTCGCAGGCGGGCGCTGGATTAAAGACCGTATAGAACCCCAGCTCGTGAGCGCAAACAAGCGCCTCGGCCGTCGCCGCAAGGTCGCATTCGCCCTGGGCGATAAAGACGCTTCCGGCAGCCGGGGCAATCTCGCTGGCGCCGCCGTCGAGCTCATGGGCCACCAGACGCCTCAGCGCGCAGGCAACGTCCGCGCCCGCAAGCGCATGGTTGGCGCCCGGTGACAGTATGATGCGGTTGTCGCCCTCGCAGCGAATGATGGTCGCCGTTCCCGTCTCCACGTCATCGCGATGCACTACAAAGTCACAGTCCACGCCGGCGCCTTGGAGCCCCGCCACGAGCGACGCGCCGAACGCATCGCGACCGACCGCGCCGATCATGTGCGTGCACGCGCCCATACGCGCGGCAGCTACGGCCTGATTGGCGCCCTTGCCGCCGGCGTTGGTGATAAACCCGCTGCCGCCGACGGTCTCGCCCGCACGCGGTATGCGCTCGCACGCCACCGAAAGGTCCATGTTCATGCTGCCGAACACCGCAACGATGCCGCGATCTGCCATGGAAACCTCCTCATCTGCGGGCTTTGCACCCACCGTCGACCGTCGATTGCGCGCCTTCGCACCTCTATAACTTTAGTTCACTTTGATGTGAACGCACCCTTGAGGTTGCGCCAGCAGCAAGCATTCACAGGAGCAGGCAGCTACAATGAATACGTGCTGATTATTCTCGTCATTGGATGATGTTTTATGGAACAATTCTCGCAATCGGGCTCGCGCGGTCGACGCCGCACGGGCAACGAGCCGGCGCCGCACGAACGCGTGAAGAGCGAACGCCGTGCCAACGAGCCGCGACGCACCACGAGCCCCCATCGCGCTTCTGCCAACAACGCGGGCCGCGCCAACACTCCCGCCGCGGAGCAGACGCCTGCTCGCCCCAAGTCCCGCTACATCCCTGCCCTTGACGGCCTGCGCACGCTTGCCGTCGTCGCGGTGGTGCTCTATCACCTCAACCTCACGTGGGCGCAGGGCGGTCTGCTCGGCGTCACGATCTTCTTTGTGCTTTCGGGCTATCTGATCACACGCCTGCTACTCAACGAAGTCGCTAAGACCGGCCGCATCGACCTCAAGAGCTTCTGGATCCGCCGCATCCGTCGCCTGGTCCCCGCCGTGGTAACCGTCGTGGTGGTGACCTGTGCGCTGTGCACCGTCTTCAACCACGTGATGCTCACCAAGATGCGCCCCGACATTCTGCCGTCACTGCTGTTCTTTAACAACTGGTGGCAGATTGCCCAAAACGTCTCGTACTTCAATGCTCTGGGCGACCCCTCGCCGCTCACGCACTTTTGGTCGCTTGCCATCGAGGAACAGTTCTACCTGATTTGGCCGCCGCTGCTGTTTGCCATGGTATCCATGCATGTGAGCAAACCCAACACGCGCCGCGTGGTTCTAGGCCTTGCCGCGGTATCTGCCCTTGCCATGATGGTGCTTTACAACCCTGCCGCCGACCCCAGCCGCGTGTACTACGGCACCGACACCCGCGTGTTCTCGCTGCTGCTGGGTGCCTGGATGGCCTTTATCCCCGATCGCGACCTGGCGCCGGTTCGTCTCGCCCATCGTTTGGGGCTCAATCGCCTGGCTGGCGCCGCCAAGCACGGCAAGAACGCCGAGGGCAAGCCTGGCGAAAAGGCCGACGAATCAGCCGAGACCGCCCCGGCACAGCCGAGCGCCCCCGTGCGCTTTTGGTCCTCGCCCGCATCCATCGATGTATTGGGCGTCGTGGGTCTGGTTGGCCTTGCCGCCATGGTCGCGCTCACCAACGGCTACAACGCGTTCCAGTATCGCGGCGGCACGCTGTTATGCTCCATCCTCACGCTCATGGTCATCGCGGCCTGCGTGCAGCCCCAGGGAATGGTTGCTCGCGCGCTGTCCGCCGAGCCGCTCGTGTGGGTTGGCAAGCGCTCATACAGCATCTACCTGTGGCACTATCCGCTGCTGTTGCTTATGAACCCGGTCGCCAACATCAACGATACACCGTGGTGGCAGTACATTTTGCAGGTGCTGTTGGTGGTCGCCGTGGCCGAATGCTCATATCGCTTTATCGAGACGCCGTTTAGAAAGGGCGCCTTTGGGCGCACCGTATCCGAGTTCCGCGACGGCACCGCCACGCCCGCCAACTGGGTGCGCGCGCACGTCCCTGCCTGTGCAGCCTGCGCTGTCGTGTTGGTCGTTGCACTGGGCGGCCTGATCTTTGTGCCCGAGACGTCTGCGCTGAGCGGCGAGGGCGCCGAAGTTCTGAACAAGGAAGCCAAGAACGCCGCACCCACCGACCAGCAGGCGGCCGACGACACCGACAAGGACAACGACGGCTTTCCCGACGGCTCCTACGACCTGTTGATGATCGGTGACTCCGTGTCGCTGCGCGCCGTTGATTCCTTTGACGGCGTGTTCCCGCACAGCCATATCGATGCCGAAAAGGGCCGCCAGTTCGATGCGGGCCGTGCGACATTTGAGGGCTATCTTCAACAGAACCTTGCCGGCAAGATCGTGGTCTTTGCGCTGGGCACCAACGGCTTGGTAACCGACGACCAAATCGACGCCATCATGGCCGATGCAGGAGATAAGCGTATTGTGGTGTTTGTGAACACGCGCAGCCCGCAGCCGTGGGTTGGCTCTACCAACCAGGCCATCGCCAACGCCGCTACGCGTTACAAGAACGTACGCGTTATCGACTGGTACGGATACAGTGCCAACCGCAACGACCTGTTCGATGGCGATGGCACGCATCTATCGACCACTGGCGTGACTGAGTACCTCAACTTGATCCACGATGCCGTCAAGAAGGACCTGCCCGTACACCCCGAGGATCACGTCAACGATCCGCAGCCGGCAGCCGTCAAGTCTGCCACCGACGCACTCGTCAATGCGCTCGCTCTCAAGCCGCACAAGCTGGGCACCGACAAGTAACCTGCAGCGCAAACTTCCCACATCCGGAGGGGGTGTCTGCCACGGCAGACACCCCCTCCGGCAGTTAGGGACACTCCTGGCGCAGCCAATGAAGACCTCTACGGATGAATTCCAGGCCGCTCCGTCGCTCCAGACATCGTTTCCGCGCCTCGTGCCTGCCCCAAACAATCAAAACAAGCCCTTTTCGCCGCACCCTCAAAGGTCTGTGGGCAAAAAAGGGCAAATATGAGTACTGTTACCATTTTAGTAGCAGGCAAACCACCCAAAATGACGTCCGAGCGACCCCTATAACCCCCTAAAGCAGCCAACCTGACTGGTTTAAGGCGTATTGGAGCCAATTTTAATGAACATACTGAATGCTATGTTCATTATCTTTTAGGATGTAAATGCTATTCACTTAGCAACAGTACTCATATTTGGCATTTTTTGTCCATTGCTATATAACTAACACCCTATAGCAGACAAAAAACAGGCCGCAGCCCATCGCTGCGGCCTGTTCGGAAGCAAAAGTGGGCGTTAAGCGCTGTAGCCCATCGCTTGCAGCACAAACATGACGACTGTCAGCACCGTAATCACGGCGATAGTCGCCCAAGTGAGCACGTTCCACACACGGCCGTTGCGGTTGGCACCCATAATGTGGCGATCCGCCGCGATAACCACCTGGAATACCAAGACTACAGGCAGCAGCACGCCATTGATGACCTGCGAGGTCATCATAATCTGGAACAGATCGACGCCGGGCATAAGCACCAGCACGGCAGAGATACCGATGATGGCCGTAATGATGCCGCGGTAAACCGGGGCCTCGTCCCAGCTGCGGTCGGCACCGCGCTCCCAGCCAAATGCCTCGCAGATAGCGCTCGACGTAACGCCCGGTAGCACGCAGGCGGCCAAGAAGCTCGCCGCGACCAGGCCCGAGGCAAACAGTACCGTGGACCACTGACCCGCAATAGGCTCCAGCGCGCGGGCAGCATCGGCGGCATCGCTAATCTGAATACCCGCCGGGAACAACACCGTACCGGTCGTGATGATAATAAAGCCGGCAATGATATCGGCGGCAAGCGAGCCGCTCACAGTATCGATGCGCTGCAGCACGATATCGTCCTCGCCCGCGTTCTTATCGACCACGTTGTTCTGCGCCAAGAAAATCATCCACGGCGCGATGGTGGTACCGATCGTTGCGACCACGAGCGACACGTAGCTGGGGTCATTTTGAATGTTAGGCACGACCAGGTCGACCGCGACCTCACCCCAGTTGGGGCCAGCCATAAACGCGGCGACAATATAGGTCACGAAGACGCAGCTTACCAGCAGCAGAATCTTCTCGATGCGCTGGAAACTACCCGACATGGTAAGCATCCACACCAGCAGCGCCACCAACGGCACCGAGATGCTCGCCGGCACGCCAAAGAGAGCAAGGCCGCTGGCGATACCCGCAAACTCCGAAATGGTCACAGCCGTGTTGGCGATCAACAGCGCCGCCATAGCAAGTACACTCTTGCGCACGCCAAAGCGCTCGCGGATGAGCGATGCCAGGCCCTTGCCCGTGACGCAGCCGCAGCGCGCCGCGGTCTCCTGCGTCACGATAAGCAGCACGGTCATGACGGGAAGCATCCAGAGCATCTTATAGCCATAGCTGGCGCCCGCGCTGGAATACGTGGCGATGCCGCCAGCGTCATTGCCCGAAAGCGCCGCCAGAAGACCGGGGCCCATGGCGCCAAAGATGGCCGCGATGGTCAGCTTTTGCTTGGTGCTCGGCTTTTGCTTCGTATTTTGCACGCGACCACCTACCCCATGACCGACATGGTGAGCAGCACCGCGGCGATGCAGTACGCTACGCACGAGATCATGACGGCAATAACGTTCATGGCGGTGCCCGACGTGTTGAGGTCATGCTCGTCACGCCAGAACAGCACCATCAGGTAAATCACGGCACTCATGTTGCCAACCAGGCAAATGATAGCAGCGATATTAAAACACCCGGTAAAGAGTTGCTCCTCAAACATGGACGCATCGGGGAATGCAGCGGTGCGCACCAGCTGCGCGCACAGGTAGGTCACGAGCGAAAGGATCAGGCCCATACCCGTGCTCTGGAAGAAGAATCCCAGGTACGGTTTGGGCTCGTCGTCGTGGCCGTCGTACTCGAGGAAGTAGTTCTTGACGAACGACACCATGCGCGAGGCAGCAAGCAGCACGAGCGGCATGGCGCACATGGGGAACACCACCAGATGCGCGGAGCCCAGCGCCGTCCCCAGCGCCGTCGCCATAATGCACGAGGCGATGCCCCACACGACGACCCAGTACTGGCGATGCACGAACCAGCTGAGCACGTTCGTCGAGTCGTCCGACGCGCTATCGCCCGAGCCGACACCGGCGATCTGCAGGTCCTCCTGATGCTCCTCGGCGATAACGTCCATGGCGTCGTCGAAGGTCACGATACCCAGGATATGACGGTTCTCGTCGCAGACAGGGATGGCAACCAGGTCGTACTTGGTCATCTCGTCCGTCACGTCTTCCTGGTCCTCGTCGGGCGACACATAGACCAGGTCGCGATAGGCCAGCTGACCCAGCGTGGCGTCGCGGTCGGCTACGATCAGCGTGCGCAGCGAAAGCACGCCGGTCAGCATGCCGCTCGGATCCTCGGTATAGACGTAGTAGACGCTCTCGAAATCCTCGTCGAGCTCGCGAATCGCCTCGATGGCGTCACCGACCGTTGCCGTGGCGGGCAGGGAGACAAACTCCGAGGTCATGATGCGGCCGGCGGTGTTGTCCTCATACCCCAGCAGGTTACGAATCGCCTTCTCCTCCTGAACGCCCATCAGGCGCAGGAGCTTCTCGGCCTTCTCGTAATCGAGCTCGTCGATCAGGTCAGCTGCATCGTCCGGGTCCATCATGGCCAGCATCGACGATGCGTCCGTGTCGGACAGGCCCTCGAGCATCTCGGTCATAAGCTCGTCGTCATCGAACTCCGAGATGGCCTCGGCGGCCTGGGCAGTATCGAGCTGCGCAAACACCTGCGCACGTAGGCGCGGGTCGAGCTGCTCGATAATATCGGCGATGTCGGCAGGGTGCAGCTCGCCGAGCGTCTTGTGCGACACCGAAAGTTGAATGTTCTTGGTCGAGCGGTCGAGCAGGTCCATGTAGGACCAAGCGATGATGTCCTCACTGAGCGGCTTGCCCAGGTGCTTCATAAAGCCTTCGACGATATGCTCGAGCGCGGGGCTGATGGCGCGTAGCAGACCGCGGGCACCGACCTCGGCGCCCAGCAGGCGCAGCTGGTTTTCGCCCGACATGGAAAACTTGATGTCGTTTACGCGCACGACCTTCATGCCCTGCGTGTCGACAATCTGCTTGTTGAGCACGTCGCGGGCAAGCAAGAGTTCGGTCGGCTGCAGGTACGAAAAACGGATTTCGGTGGCCGACGTCTTAAGGTGTACACCCGTCTCGTCGATACGGTCGACCCATTTGCGCCAGCTGATCATAAACGGCGTCTTGCCGGGTCCGCGGAACGCGAGCGACGTCACGTGCGGAAAAACTTCGCCGGTAGCAATACCAAAATCGTTCACCACGCCGAGCTTTTCGCCATCGACGTCCAAGACCGGCAATTTGAGCATCTCACTCAGATAATTCAATGGTGCTCCCCATCATTATTCCTCCGAACGCGGCCGCGCGTGCGGCGTCCGGGGGCTTCTGGATATGTATACGCATGTGCGGGCGGCACGCCGCTCGACGCTTACACCCCGTGCATGCGCAAAAAGCACCTACATGGGGTCATCGACTGTATGGTCGAGGTTTGGATTTCACCTGTAACCTTTCTCTTGACCCTCATTAACCGCAGTAACTATAGCATCAGCATCGCCCTGCGGCATCGAATTTATGCGCTGCACATTGCAGGCATACCAAACGCTGACGCATCCGTGACATAGTCATTGGGGACGTTCTTAAATGACTACCCAATGACTACTCTGTGGTTACTCTGTGGTGTCTTCGTCCTCGGCAGGTTGGGGGAACACGGCGTCCTTGGGCATGGTGACCTTCGTCAGCGAGGTGAGCTTTTTGCTCAATGCCGTGTCCGTCTTGACCAGGTCGCTGAGCGTCACGATCTTGTAGCCGTCGGCAATGAGGCCGTCGATAATCTGCGGCAGCGCCTCGAGCGTCTGCTCGGCGCATTCGTCTCTATCGGTGAGCAGCACGATATTGCCCGGCGTCACCGAATCGAGCACCGTCGAGACCTGCTCGTCGGCACCGTTGAGCAGCCAGTCGCCCGAGTCAATATTCCACGAGACCACGGCGGAGACCAGGTCCATCGCATCAATCCAGTTTTGCTCGTCAAAGGCAGCGTAGGGAGCACGCAGCAGCATCGTCTTCACGCCGGTCGCCGACTTAATCGCATCGGTGCCTTTCGTGATCTGTTCGCGTACCGCCTCACGGTCCTGGCCCTTGAGCGAATCGTCGCTGTAGCTGTTGGATCCGATCTCGCACCCGGCATCGACAATCGCCTTGGCCGTGGCAGGCGAGGCCTCGACCGCATCGCCCGAAAGGAAGAACGTCGCGGTGACGCCCTTTTCCTTGAGCACCTGCAAGATCTGTTTGGTGGCGCCGCTCGGACCCTCGTCAAACGTCAGTGCCACGTACTTTTTGTTGCCCTTGGGCGCCACGCTGGCGCACGCAACAACGCAATCGGTGGCGGGCACAACCTCGCCGCGGTCTTGCGTCTTGCCTGACTGCTCACCAACCCACACCTCGGATCGGCCCTGGACACCCCATGTCTGCACATACTCGATAGCGCCCGTGCCCTCGACCTTGAGCTTGGGCTCGATAACCGTAGCCTGAACCTCGTGCTTCTCGTAAGTGTTACGGCCATCCTTGACCGTCACCTTCTCGCCGCCCTCGAGTTCGCGGCTATCCCATTTGCCCTGCTTCACGCGCTTGCCGTCGACCTTCACCGACAGCTTTTCGCCCCCATGGCGCTTGAGCACGCTGTCATCGACGGCCAGCAGGTCGCCTGCGTCGTAGGTGTCAGTCAACTCCTGGTCGTCGATGAGATTCTGCAGCGTAGAGCCCACACGCACCGCGGTCTTCTGGCCGTTGAGCTCCACGTCCACACTGCGGTTGACGTAGCCCACGACGGCAGCGATAAACAGCACGAGCGCGCAACCCACGGCGATGAGCGCATAGGGCAGGCGAGACGAACGACGGGGCGTACGGCTGTTGCCGATGCGCGCACTGCGGTCGCTAAAGCCGCGGCTATGGTTGAGATACATCGCGCCGGGCTTACGGTGACGCTTGCGCTGACCGCTGGGCAGCTGCCCCAGGTCGCGGCGCGCCGTCGGACGCGCACCCGAACGCCCGTTTAAGTTGGATCCGTTTTGGCGCATGTGCCCTCCCCCATAAACACAGCAAGCCGGAGCAACAGGTCTCCGGCTTGCCTCCCATCATTTGGTACGTCGCTATTTTGTAGCTTTTGACGAGCCTCCGCTCGCCTTTTGGTATTCGTCCTTAAAGGCCTTGAACATGCCGCGCGTCTTGCCGAGCTGCTTGCCCAGTGCGCGACTGCCCTTGTCCACGGCAACCGATCCCTTGTCGTCGAGCACCTTGGCGCCCTTTTTGACCTTGTCGCCCACCACGACGCTGGCCTCGGCGGCCTTGGCAGCCGCACCGCCCGAATACCCGAGCGACTTGACCTCGTCCGAGACGACCATCGCGCCGTTCTCGTAGCCGCGCAGCATCGTCGGCGGCACCTGCGTGTCACCAACCAAAACACTCGAAGCAGCACCGGCGGTCACATAGAATGCCTGCACGATGCCCGAGCGCGGCTTGAACTCAACGTCCGAGCAATAGCCCACGACGTCGCCCGATTCCGTGCGCACGTCCATACCGACCCAGATGATGCAATCGTCCAGGTTGATGTCGAGGCGCTTGGCCGCAGCGGTATCGTACGTGTCCTTGACGTCATCGACCGCAATGGCGCCCTCGTAGACACCAATGGCGTCGAGCGCTACGAATCGATCGGGGCGCTCGATCATGCCCGCGATATCGGACTGGCGGACCATAAAGCCGACCACGCGCGTACCGCCCGGGGTAAAGACCGGAAAGTGAATCTTTCCGAGCTTTTTAGGGCTGCGCGGCGTGCCGTCCTTTTTGGTGCGCTTGTCCTCGGTGGGCTTGCGATAGATCTTGGCGCCGACAAAATCCCCGGCGCGCATTATGCCTCGGTCGAGGGCTCCGCAGCCTCGGTATCAGCCTCGACGGCGTTCTCGACCACGACGTCGGCGGCAGGCGTCACGTTGCCGCCCGAAATGGCGTCGTTGAGCTGCTCGCGCAGCTGGTCCATGCGCTCGCGGGCCAGGTCGACCTTGGCGCGCAGGTCGTCGGTCTTGGCGTCGACCATCGGGCCAAAGTCATTCACCGCAGCACGGGCCTCCTCGGCGCTGTGCTCGTAAGTGTCGCGCATATTGTCCCAGGCGTCGTTGGCGATATCGGCAGCCATGGCGCGGGTCTCGGCGCCCGAGCGCGGGGCCAGAGCAACGCCGACAATAGCGCCGGCAGCGGCACCAAAAAGTGCGCCGGAGACAAAGCTGAAAGTCTTACCCATGATCATTCCTCTCCTGCGGGCACGTCGGTGCCCACCGTTTGAATGTTGTCCATTATACCCGCAGCGCATCACTTGCCGCTCCGCTCATCTACGTACGGCAAAGGCGCAGGTACGTGATGGTGATAAACGCGTAGGCCTACTCTTGGGGCATAGCCGGCATGGCCGCCGTGGCACCCGGGTCCTCGCCGGCGCCGTCCACGAGCGGCAGGCTGCCCTCATGCGCAGGTCCTGCCGGAACCGTCGCCGCACCGCCAAAGACGGCAGCGGAAGCCTCGTGGTTCTCGGCAACCGCGCCCTCGGTATCAATCGCCGCCTGGGGCTCGTCGTCAAAGTTGGGGACACCCTGGGGCTCGGTGGGAACAGGCTCGGCGGTCGCATCGGCAACGGGCTCGGCGTCGGCCGGCACATCGCCCTCGTCAGCGCCCTCGTCCTCGGCAGCATCTTCGCCGTTCGCAGTGGCGACGGCCTCGTGAGGATCCTTGCCCTCGGCCTCGGCGCGCATGCCCAGCACCAGGTTGCGCAGGCCCGCGACCGTGCCTTCCACGTCGGGGGCAGGCTGGTCGGCGTGCAGGTACGCCCAGTCCATCATAAAGGTGGCCGAAGACAGCGCACCGATGGCCAGCGCGTCGTCGGGGCACGAAAGCTCAACCTCAAAGACGCGCTCGTCGTGCTCACTTACGCGCGTGCGGCCGCACGAGATGCTACCGGCAAGACCGGTCTCGTTCATGAGCTCGACCGTCACGTGCTCCAGCAGATGGCAAAGCTCGGTCTGGCCCATGCAGTCCTGGAACTCGCGACCGGAATCACCCAGGCACAGGTGCTTGGCAATCGCCGGCACCAGGTAATACACGCGCGCCGTGGCCTCGATATCCTCCGAGGTCATGAGCGGCATGCCGGGGTTCACCAGCACATGCGCGCAGATCTTGTCCTCGCTGACGGTGACCTTAAGGATGTTGAACAGGCCTGCCATAACTCTCCCCTACTCTTCCTTGTCCTACTCGTCGCCGTCGTGCGGATTCGCGGAACCCGCACCCGACGCCGCCGGCTTCTCTGCCGAAGACTCGGAATCCTTCTTATCGGTTTCGGCCGGAGCGATCACGCGAATGAGCGAGATGCGCTGGCCACGCATCGACTGCACCTTGAACTTGTACCCCGCAACCTCAAATACCTCTCCGATGTCGGGCACCGAGTCGCAAAGCTCCAAAATCCAGCCGGCGATGGTCTCATAATCATCGCTTTCCTCGAGCGGCCAACCAAGCTCAATCGCGTCATCGCACGAAAAACGCCCATCAACGAGCCACTCGCGGCGCGAAAGGCGCGTGAGATACTTGTTGTCGGGGTCGAACTCGTCCTCGATCTCGCCGACGATCTCCTCGACGATATCCTCGATGGTGATAATGCCGGCCGTGCCGCCGTACTCGTCCACGACCACCACGATCTGGTCGTGCGAGGTCTGCATCTCGGACAGCAGCGGCAGGATGTCCTTGGTGTCGGGCACAAAGGTGGCGTCGCGCAAAAAGCCGGCGATGGGCTGGTCGCCCTTGCCGTCGAGCGCGGGCTGAATCAGGTCCTTGATGTGCGCAATGCCGGCGACGTTGTCGGGATCCTCGTGATAGACGGGGATGCGGCTGAAGCCGGTCTGGCGCATGGTGGACAACACGTCGGCGACCGTCTCGTCGTCCTCGCACATGGTGGTGTCCACGCGCGGCACCATGACCTCGCGGGCAACGGTATCGCCCAAGTCAAAGATCTCGTGGATCATACGCTTTTCCTCGTCGAGCAGGTCGTCCTGCTCCGAGACCATGTACTTGATCTCTTCTTCCGAGACGTTTTGGCGGTCGTCGGCGCTCTTGATGCGCAGGATGCGGGCCAGGCCATCGGAGCAGGCGCCGGTCAGCCACACGAGCGGACGGGCGATCTTTTGGAAAAACGACAACGGTCCCACGACCTGCTTGGACACGCCCTCGGCATTGGCCAGGCCGATGCGCTTGGGGACGAGCTCGCCGATCACGATGGACACGAAGGCGACCGCGACGGTGATGATGACCGGCGCCAGGCCGCGCGCGATGGCGGAGAGCGGCGCGATGCCAAAGCTCATGAGCCACGTGGCGAGCGGGTCGGACAGACTCGTCGAGGCGACGGCGGACGAGGCGAAGCCCACGAGCGTAATGGCAACCTGGATGGTGGCGAGCAGCTGGTCGGAGTCGGCAGCCAGCTTAATGGCACGCTCGGCGCGCTTGTCGCCTTCCTCGGCCTCGTGCTCCAACACGGCGCGCTTGGCCGTGGTGAGCGCCATCTCGGACATAGAGAAGTAGCCGTTGATGAGGGTCAAAACGAGGGTGGTGATAAGGGAGATGGTTATGTCCATCGGGAGTTTCTCGAACCTCCAAGATTCGGGACGTCAGGTTAAAACGTTGATGGCGGATACGGCAATTGCACCGGCGCCCAAACGAGAACGCGGGCGCGCAGGCGTGGTCGCTAGATTACGAAGAGGATCACCGCCATGAACTGGAAGATGCTGCCGGCGAGCACCCACAGGTGAAACACGCTGTGCAGATAGCGCACGTTTTTGGCGATATAGAACGGCACGCCCGCGGTGTAGCACACGCCGCCGACGGCGAGCAGGGCAAGTGCCACGGGGTTGAGCAGCGCAACAAGTTCGGGCAGCTTAAAGACAACGAGCCAGCCCATCAGCAGGTAGACCAGGCCGCTTACCCAGTGCGGTTGACGCTCGCGTAGGAAGCACTCGAGAGCGATGCCGATAATGGCGATGGCCCATACGGCAAAGAACAGCGCAGGGCCGCCGTCGTTTGCGAGCGTGATAAGGCAAAACGGCGTATAGCTGCCCGCAATGAGCAGGTAGATGCAGCTGTGGTCGATGATGCGAAACACGTGCTTGGCGCGCGCGGGCTGAATCGCGTGGTAGAGCGTGGAGGCTAGGTATTCGAGGATAATGCTGACGCCATAGACAATCGCCGCGGCCATATGGGCCGGGCCTCCGCCGCGCAGGGCGGCGAATACGATCAGGAGCACCAGGCCCGCGATACCCAGCAGGCAGCCGACACCATGGGTGACGGAGTTCATGATCTCCTCGCCCACTGTGTAGTGTGGAACGGCCGCGGTCTTGGGTCGCGGCTTAGAACTGTCGCTCGAATCGGACATGCCGGTTACATCCTCCAACGTAAAGAGTTCTCAACACTATATCAAAGCGTCTAGGTACGTGCGAAATTTGCACCATACGTGACCCTTTGTTTACCCATTCTTTGCCTGTTGACGCATCAACGGCGAACGTCCATAATGCGCTTGCATTAAATGTTGATGTATTAACATCTTATAGGAGAATACCGCATGGCTCAAAACGCACGTTCCCATCGAAAGCTCAAGATAGCCGGCATCATTGCACTGGTGGTTGTCGTTGCGCTGCTCGGATTTGCCGGCAACTTTCTGTTTGACTTCGCGCTGAATCCCCGCGCGCCATACACCATGAAGATGATGCAGGATAGCAAGAACGACAAAGAAGGTGAGCAGCCGGATGCCGAGGATACCGAGGCGCGGGCATGGTTTAAAGAGAACCGCAAGAGCAGCAACCTCACCGCGGACGACGGGACCGAGCTTGCCGCCTGGTATTTTGCTGCGTCGGAGAGCACGCACGACTACGCCGTCTGCCTGCATGGATATACCAACGAGCCCATCGGTATGGCCCGATACGCCAAACGCTTCCACGACCGTGGCATGAACGTACTCGCACCCGCCGCCCGCGCCCACGAGCGCTCCGGCGGCGACTATATCGGCATGGGCTGGCCCGAGCGCCTCGACATCGTCGCATGGATCGAGCGAATCGTTCAGGCTGACCCCAAGGCGCGCATCCTGGTCTTTGGCGAATCCATGGGCGCGGCGACCGCCATGAACGTCGCGGGGGAACCTCTGCCCGCAAACGTGAAATGCATTATCGAGGACTGCGGTTATACGAGTGTTTGGGACGAGTTTTCTCTGCAGCTCAAGGACGTGTTCGGCCTGCCCAGCTTTCCCTTGCTCGATGTAGCAAACTTGGTGTGCAACGTGCGCGCGGGCTACGACTTTCATAAGGCGAGCAGCGTGGAACAGCTCAAGCGCGCGACGGTTCCCATGCTGTTTATCCACGGTGACCAAGACACCTTTGTGCCGTACAGCATGCTCGACCAAAACTACGACGCGTGCGCCAGCAAGGTCAAGCAAAAGCTCACCGTCCATGGCGCCACCCACGCCAAGAGCGCGCAGGTCGACCCCGAACTCTACTGGAACACGGTCGACGACTTCCTCGACGAGTATTTTTAGGCAAATAGTACGGTTTACTGGCCTATCTGACCCCCTAGCACTTCCGAAAAGCCGCCCGTGGGCACTGTGCTCACGGGCGGCTTTTGCTAACAGTTGTGCTACAAAGGCGCTTGTTTTGTCTAATAGCTAGGTGCTACTTGACCTCGATGAGCTCGTACTTGCTCGTGCCCAGGCCGATCTTCTCGGCGTGCGCGATGCACACGCGCCAGTCGGTGTCGGGATGCGTGATGCAGAAGGGATCCTTGGCCTGCTCGCCCTCCAGATGCTCGTGGTTGTGCTCCATCTTGGCCGCGCTATCGGTGAGCTCGGTGTTGGGCAGCGGCTCAGACGCCATGACGGCGTCGGCGCAGGCCTGGTCGATGGCGACCGGGTCGAAGCTCGCGAACATGCCGATGTCGTTGACGATAGGCGTATCGTTTTCGGGATGGCAGTCGCAGTTGGGACTGATGTCCATGGCAAGCGAGATGTGGAAGCTCGGGCGGCCGTCGACGACGGCCTTGGTGTACTCGGCGATCTTGCAGTTGAGCACGTCGGCCGCGGCCTCATAACCGGGCTTGATGCAGTCCTGGTTGCATGCCGCAATGCAGCGTCCGCAGCCCACGCAGCGATCGTGGTCGATGGCAGCCACGTGCACCGTGCGAGTAGCGCCGCTGGCAAGCTCGCGCTCGCGGGTGCCGTCGAACGAGATAGCGTTGTGCGCGCAGATCTTTTCGCAGGCATGGCAGCCAACGCAGTGCTCGGTCGCGACGTTCGGCTTGCCGGCGGCATGCTGCTCCATCTTGCCGGCACGGCTGCCGCCTCCCATGCCCAGGTTCTTCATGGCGCCGCCAAAACCGGCCTGCTCATGGCCCTTAAAGTGGGTGAGGCTGATCACGATATCGGCATCCATGAGCGCCTGACCGATCTTGGCCTCGTGCACGTACTCGCCGCCCTCGACCGGGACGAGCGCCTCGTCGGTGCCCTTAAGGCCGTCGGCGATGATGATCTGGCAGCCCGTGGCATACGGGGTAAAGCCGTTCTGGTAGGCGGTATCGATGTGCTCGAGCGCGTTTTTGCGGCTACCGACATAGAGCGTGTTGCAGTCGGTGAGGAAGGGCTTGCCGCCCAGCTCCTTGACGACATCCGCGACGGCGCGGGCGTAGTTGGGGCGCAAAAAGCTCAGGTTGCCCAGCTCGCCAAAGTGAATCTTGATAGCAACGAACTTGTTCTCAAAGTCGATCTGCTCAATTCCGGCGTGACGGATGAGGCGCTTGAGCTTGTCGAGCTGGCTCTCGCGAGCATGCGTGCGCAGGTTGGTGAAGTACACCTTAGCGGGTGCTGCGGGTGCAGTTGCGGTCATAGATCTATCCCCTCGGTCTATATGGCGTTACAGACATAAGAGGATGGTACCAGTTAAAGCAGAGGTAAAGTCAAGTACGGCACCTAGTCATTGGGGACGCTCTTAAATGACTACTCTTGGACTTTGACACTCATTGGGGACGGACTTAAATGAGTGCCTCGCCACCTGGCAGCTAGGGACGTTCCTTTCCTGCCGGCAGCTGGGGACAGTCCTTGCCAGCACGGCCGGCGAACCGGCGAATCGGCAAAGACTGTCCCCGATGACTACTCCTGCACCTTGAGAGCTTCGGCCAGGCCCACACGTTTGATGGAACGCATGTGCAGCAACGCCACGACCAGGTAGGTCGCAAAGCCAATGCCGACGCATGCAACCATGGACCAAGCGGGCGCATAGATTTCGATATTGCCGTTGTAGGCGAGCAGCATCGAGCGGAAGATGGCCGTGAGCGAGCCAATAATGACCGGCAGACTCAGCACGAGCGACGCCGCCACGCACAGCGTGATCGAGCGGATGTACAGATGCGAGATCTCGCTATCGCGATAGCCAAAGACTTTCATATAGCTAATCGAACGGGCGCTGTGGTCGATCACAGCCTTGGTCAGTAGATACATAAACAGCAGGAAGATAAACACCGCGAGGCCAACCATCATGCCGATCATTTTGCTCATCATGCCTATAAACTGGTCACCCACGGCGCGCATGTCGTCGGGCGTGGTGTCGCCGGCAAAGTAACGAGCATCGAGGTCGAGCTTCTCGTCGCTCACATAGCCGTTAAAGTAGGCGGCGTCGTTGTCGAACAGCTCGTTAAAGTCGTCGATGCTCATATAGATATTCATGTCCGACTTGGAGCCCCAGGTGGCGTCCTTGCCCGTGTATTCCAGCGAATAGTCCTTGCCCTCGTACTTGTCGCCGAGCGTGACCTTCTGCCCCTCGCTCCAGCCAAACTTGTCGAGCAAGCCACCGCCAAAGACAACGCGCCCATCGCCGACGTTGAGGTCTTTCCAATAGCGCGAGTTGGGCGTGATGCCGTAGACGGAAATCGTCTCCTGCCCATTACCATCGCCGCGGTCGTATTGCAGCTGGTAAACGGCATATTTCTCGGCCTGTGCGATTGCGCCCGCGCCGTTGTCGGTCGTATTAACCGGGTGAATGTCGTCGTTGTCAGTGTCGATCTTAGAGGCCTTGTCGATCAGGTCGATGGCCTCGTCGCGGTCGCAGCCGAGGGCATCGGCAAGGTCATCGAGGCGCGCATAAAGCGCATCCTTCTTGTCCTGGACCTTGGCGAGCGCGTCCTGCGCCGCGGCCAGGCTCTCGGCAGACGGAGCGCTGGTCGCGGCATCGGCTGCCGCCTGCGCTGCATCGGCCGCGTCGTCAAGCTCGTCATCGGCATCCTGAGCGGCAGAAAGCAGTACGCCGTCAACCGACTGCAAACGCTCGAGTGCCGACCACTGCTCGCGCTCCTCGGCGGTGCCCTCGAGTTCCAGCGGGGCCTTGAGCGTGTACTGGTGCTCGGCGACCAGGCTTGTCTCGAGGTTGTCCGCGTAGTGCGTCATCGTGGGCAGAATCGCCAGGCCAAAGAGCAGTAGCAGCGAGGCAAACGCAATGCCCACGAAAAGCGTGGCGAAGTTGCCCAGATTACGCAGGAAGATGCGCAGGCGGAAGCGCGAGACAAAGCCCATGCGCTCCGGCAGCTGCAGGCCGCGCTTGGTGCCCGACTTGCCGCCCGCCTCGTGACGGAGGAACTGCAACGGCGTCTTGCCCATTTTGCGGAGCAGGCCCACCAGCGTAATGAGGATAAGCGCGACGGCGGGAACCACGGCGCACTTCACAAAGATCTCCCAGCTCCAGTACACCTGGAAGGGCGGCAGGCTGTACGAGCCGTAATAGAGGCCGCGCATGGGCTCGGTAAAGAACGCAACGCCGAGCGCGGTGCCCAACAGCGCCGCGAGCATGCCCACGATGGCGGGAAGCGCGAGGTAGTGCAGTACGATCTCGCGACGGCGATAGCCGCTGGCGAGCAGTGTGCCGATGATGGCGCTCTCCTCCTCGATGGTGGCGTCGGTAAGGACCACAAAGACGAACGCCATGATCACGATGATGATGTCGAGCAGCGTCATCCACATCATAGAGTCGCCGTCCACGTCATCGCGCGCATAGCCAATGCCTTGATTGGAATCGGCGTCGATCAGATCGTCCACGCGCGCATCGGCGTCGGTCAGTGCCTCGACCATATCTTGCTCGGCGTCGATGCGGTCCGCGGTGGGGAGGTCGCGATCGGTAAAGGTGAAGGAGTAGGTGTAGGCGGGCGCGCCGCCGGCATCTTCGAGCGCGGCAAAGCCGCCATCGGTGACCTCGGCCACGCCGTACGTGATGGTGTTCACCGTAAAGTCCGAATTGTTGAGAAACAGCGCCTGACTGTCGGGCTGGGTCATGATGCCGCAGATGATGTAGGTGCGGCCCTCAAGCTCAACCTTATCGCCCACGGCGAGGTCGTTGTTGGTGGCGAAGACACGGTCGATGGCTACCTCATCGTCCGTCTTGGGCTCCTTGCCCTCACAGTAGGACGCGATATCGACCTTGGTGCGGTGCGCATAGGTGCGCAGCGTGCGCTTGGTGCCGTCGTCGCCGGCGGTCTTTTTGATGATGGCGTCGATGGAGAAATTCTTGTAGAGCGTGACGCCGCCGACGTCGTCGGCCGCGTCCTCGGCTGCCTTGAGTTGCTCCTCGGTCGCCTCGAAGGAGGTGGTCACGCGGCCGTCCTCAATCGTGTACGCATCGCGCATGTCATCGATGAGGCAGCCGATGGAATGCGCCGCGAGCAAAAAGCCCGAGGTGAGAGCGATACTTCCGCACATAAGCAAAAAGATGCCCAGGTACTTGCCGGTATTGCGGCGCAGCTCGCGTGGGAGACGTTTTGCGAGAGGTGTCATGGCGCCGCCTACCAATCGAGCTCGGCGGCCGAGACGGGCGACTCGTTGAGCTCATCCTCGACGATGCGCCCGTCGCGCAGGCGCAGCACGCGATTGGCCATGCGCGCGATGGCGGCATTGTGGGTGACAATGATGATGGTGCAGCCGTAGGTGCGGTTGACATCCTCCATGAGCTGCAAGATTTCCTTGGACGTCTTATAGTCAAGCGCGCCCGTGGGCTCGTCGCACAGCAGCAGGCCCGGGTTTTTGACGAGTGCGCGGCCGATGGCACAACGCTGCTGCTGGCCGCCCGAGACCTGGCGCGGGAACTTGTTGCGGTGCTCGTAAAGGCCCAGCGAACGCAGCAGGTCGTCGACATTGAGCGGGTTTTTGGACAGGTGCGCCGTGACCTCGATGTTCTCCTTGATGGTGAGATCGGGCACCAGGTTGTAGAACTGGAAGACAAATCCCAGCTCACGGCGGCGATACTCGCCCAGGTCGGTAGGTTTGAGCACCGTGAGGTCGCAGCCGTCCACCAAAATAGAGCCAGCGTCGGCACCCTCCAGGCCGCCGATCAGGTTAAGAAACGTCGACTTGCCCGAGCCCGAGGGCCCCAGCATGACGCAGATCTCGCCTCGGTTGATGGACGTGTCGATGCCATCGAGTACCGTCAGGCGCGCATCACCGTCGCCGTAGTGCTTTTTGAGATCCTTAACCTGGACGTAGGCTTCCTGCGTTGCCATGGTATCCCCCATTGTTAGCCTAGTACTACTTTATGAACGTAATAGTAAACCTTGGCGAACTATTTTGGGGCGTGGCCTGGATTTTATTTCAGACTAGTCATTGGGGACGTTCTTAAATGACTAGCTGTTAGATTGGCTC